>NZ_PJND01000010.1 GCF_002846575.1 Flavobacterium lindanitolerans | reverse complement strand
CACCTAACTTTATACATGAAAAAAACCAGCCAGGAAACCTGACCGGTTAATATATTTTTATTCTAAAATCTGTCAACCTATTTTAGGACGACTCAATAAATTTCTGTTAGCTTTCCATGTAAGCTTCAATAGGAGCGCAGGAACAAACCAGATTTCTGTCACCATAAGCATCGTCAACTCTGCGAACAGATGGCCAGAATTTGTTTTCTGCAATATATTCCAGAGGGAAAGCCGCTTCTTCTCTTGTGTATGGAAAATCCCAGGTGTCTGCTGTAAGCATAGCCAATGTGTGAGGAGAATTTTTCAAGACATTGTTCTTGTCATCTGCTGAAGCTTTTTCGATTTCTTTACGGATGGAAATCATAGCATCGCAGAAACGGTCCAGTTCTTCCAGATTTTCACTTTCCGTAGGCTCAATCATCAAAGTTCCTGCTACAGGGAAAGAAACTGTTGGTGCGTGGAAACCATAGTCCATTAAACGTTTGGCAATATCTGTAACTTCAATACCTTTTTCTTTGAACGGACGGCATTCGATAATCATTTCGTGAGCCGCACGTCCCATTTCGCCGGAATATAAAGTAGCATAGTGTCCGTTCAATCTTTCTTTGATATAGTTGGCATTCAGGATGGCATGTTGTGTTGAGCTGGTCAAACCTTCAGCGCCAAGCATAGTAATATAGCCGTATGAAATCAAACAAACCAAAGCAGAGCCCCATGGTGCTGCAGAAATTGCGGTGATTGCATGGTTTCCGCCAGTCGGGATTACAGGGTTTGTAGGCAGGAATTCTACCAAATGTGGAGCAACACAAATTGGTCCTACCCCAGGTCCTCCGCCTCCGTGAGGAATAGCAAAGGTTTTATGCAGGTTCAGGTGGCAAACGTCCGCTCCGATTGTAGCCGGATTTGTCAATCCTACCTGTGCATTCATATTGGCACCGTCCATGTAAACCTGTCCGCCGTTTTCATGTATGATTTTTGTTACTTCAATAATTGAAGCTTCATAAACTCCGTGGGTAGATGGATAGGTTACCATCAAACATGCCAGGTTATCTTTGTATTGAATAGCCTTGGCTCTTAAATCTTCAACATCAATGTTTCCGTTTTCAGATGTTTTTGTAACCACAACCTGCATTCCTGCCATAGTTGCCGTTGCCGGATTTGTACCGTGGGCAGAAGCCGGAATTAAGGCAATATTTCTGTGTGATTCACCTCTTGACTGGTGGTAAGCACGAATAACCATTAAGCCGGCATATTCCCCTTGCGCTCCAGAATTTGGTTGTAGGGTAGTGCCTGCAAAACCGGTAATAACATTTAATTGCTGTTCTAGTTTTTTCAGCATAGTTTGGTAACCCTCAGCTTGTTCAATAGGGGCAAAAGGGTGGATATTGTTCCAGTTTGCCATGCTCAAAGGCAACATTTCTGCAGCTGCATTCAGTTTCATCGTACACGAACCCAAAGAAATCATGGAGTGGTTCAAAGCCAAATCCTTTCTTTCGAGCATTTTGATGTAACGCATCAGTGCTGTTTCTGAATGGTGTTTGTTGAAAACTTCATGTGCAAGGAAAGTGCTGGTTCTGTTCAGACTTTCACTGTATTGTGTTTGGGTAGCCAATTCGGCTACTTTTATCGTTTCTTTTCCGGCAGCTTCTGCAAAAATAGAAACGATAGTATTGATGTCTGCCAAACCGGTTGTTTCGTTAAATGAAATGGCAACCGTATTGTTGTCAATATAATAGAAGTTGAATTCGTTTTTCTCAGCAATCGCTTTTACTTTCTGAGCATCTGCCTTTACAACAATTGTGTCGAAGAAAGATGAGTTTGTTTGCTCAATCCCCAATTTGCTTAAAGCATTGGCTGTTGTTACTGCAGAAGCATGTATTTTTCCGGCAATATAATCCAGTCCTTTTGGACCGTGATATACGGCATACATTCCTGCCATGACAGCCAAAAGAACCTGAGCCGTACAAATGTTAGATGTTGCTTTTTCACGTTTGATATGTTGCTCACGAGTTTGCAAAGCCATACGAAGCGCACGGTTTCCGTTAGTGTCGATAGTTACACCAATGATTCTTCCAGGCATACTTCTCTTGTATTCTTCTTTGGTAGCGAAATAAGCAGCATGAGGTCCGCCGTAACCCATCGGAATTCCGAAACGTTGCGTTGTTCCAACAACTACATCTGCACCCATTTCTCCGGGAGAAGTTAGTTTTACCAAACTCATAATATCTGCTGCAACAGCTACTTTTATCTCGTTGGATTTTGCCTGTGCAATGAATGCGGCATAATCGTAAACCTGACCATATTTACCAGGATATTGAAGGATGGCTCCGAAGAAATCATTTCCGAATGTAAATTCTTCGTGATTACCTACTACTAATTCCACTCCAATTGGAGTCGAACGGGTTTCCAAAACCGATAAGGTTTGTGGTAAAATTTCTTCGGAAACAAAGAATTTGTTAGCGTTATTTTTCTTCTGGTCGCGTGTTCTTACATCAAAAAGCAATGCCATTGCTTCGGCAGCGGCAGTTCCTTCGTCAAGTAGGGAAGCGTTTGCAATTTCCATTCCTGTCAATTCAATAACAGTTGTCTGGAAATTCAATAGTGCTTCCAAACGGCCTTGAGCGATTTCAGCCTGATAAGGCGTATAGGCCGTATACCATCCCGGATTTTCAAAGATATTTCTTTGAATAACCGCAGGAACAATTGCAGGATGATAACCCAAACCAATATATGACTTGAATACTTTGTTTTTATTTCCTAGTTTTTGAATATGATTCAAATATTCATATTCGGTCATGGCTGGTTCTAAATTCAGCGGCGCTTTTAGACGGATGTCATCAGGAAGCGTTTCATAAATCAATCGGTCAATTGATTCAACACCAATAGTTTTCAGCATATGCTGCAAATCGTTTTCTCTCGGACCGATGTGTCTTAAAGCAAAAGCATCTGTTTTCATATAATATTGTCGTGGGTTGTTTTTTGTGGCACAAAAATACTTATTAATCTCAAAAATAAATCCTTTTTTAACATGGTTTTTTTAGGAAATTTTCAACGAAAACTCGGTGTTGTTAACAGTTTCGTTATTTTTGCAGTATGCAGGCTATCAGACGACTATTTAATTTTTATATTAATGGCAGCATACACGTTGCGGTAGCCGTTTTGTCACTGGTTTTAATGACCAACCATATGTTCCGAAATCCTTTTGATTTGCACATGGCTGGTTTTGCTTTTTTCGGGACTATTTTCGGATATAATTTTATCAAATATGAAGATTTTTTCAGAAATAAAAAACCTTTACGATTTGAACTTAAAGGGATAGCTGTTTTAAGCCTGATTGCTTTTATAGCAGCTGCTTATTTCTTTTTTCATTTGAAATTCTTCACCCAGGTTACGGCTTTTATTTTCTTTGGACTGACTTTTTTGTATACGGTGCCAGTATTTTCAAGCAGAAAAAATATCAGGAACTGGAGCGGTGTCAAGATTTATATTGTTGCTCTTTGCTGGTCAGGAGTTACTACACTGTTACCGTTAATTAATGCGGGCACCGAAGTTTTTTCGGATGTTATTCTTAAATTTTCTCAACGATTTTTACTGGTTATAAGCCTGATTTTGATTTTCGAGATTATCGATTTAAAAACAGACAGCCCGGCATTGGGTACTGTACCTCAGCGAATAGGGGTGAAGAAGACCAAAATTGTGGGACTGCTTCTGTTGGTGCCGCTTTACTTTCTGGAGTTTTTGAAAAGTACTATTGACACCAATCAGCTTTTTGTCAATGCCATTTTGGTTATTGTTACTTCGCTGTTTATGATTTTTGCCAATGAAAACCGTTCCAAATACTATACATCTTTTTGGGTCGAGAGTATTCCGGTTTTTTGGTTGGGGTTGGTGTATTTGTTTTGATGCTAACTGCAATCCTGTCAGTGTTTTAAACCCTGGAAGGGTCGAAATTATCATAAATCTTCCAAAGCTTTCTTTAATTCTCCAAATTCAAATGTAAAACCATTTTCCGTTAGCCGTTTCGGGATAACATTCCTGCTTTTTAAGACGAGTTCCGTTTCTGTACCAATCATTCTTGCGCCAAATTTTAAGAGTTTTTCGCTTATTGGAATTCCGGTTGGAACACCTAAACTTTTACGAAGCGCTTTCATAAAAAGCATGTTTCGAATAGGTTTTGGAGAAACTATATTTAAAACTCCTGTAAGTTCTTTTTCAATAATAAAGGCTACCGCCCTTGCAAAATCTTTTTCATGAATCCAACTGATAAATTGGTTTCCTTTTCCTTGCCTTCCACCAAAACCTACTTTGGTCAGATTTTTTAAAGGATGATAGGCACCTCCGTTTTTTCCTAATACGATTGAGGTTCGCAATGCTGTTTTTTTAGTATGTGGAGTTTGTATTTCAAAGAAGACTTTTTCCCACGATTTGGCAACATTCATAGAAAAGTCATTTCCGATTTCACCATTTTCTTCGTCCATTTCTTTGTCTAATGAATGTCTGTAAATAGTAGCGGTAGATGAGTTTAGCCAGTGTTTAGGAGGGTTTTGGCATTGCTGTACGGCAAGATTCAGGATGCGTGTGCTTTCAAGTCTGGAATCCAGAATTTCTTTTTTTGTTTCCTTCGGTATACCTGCAATCAACAGATTTACCGGCAAGATTGATGAGTACATCCGCATTTTCTAATTCTTTTTCCCAGCCTGAAAATGTTTTGGCATTCCATTTTATGTGCCTGATGTTTCCTTTTATTTTCGAACTTCCTCTGGTAAGAATAATAATTTCTTCAAATTTATCTTTAAAATGATTCACCAGAACTTGTCCTAAGAATCCGGTTCCTGCTGCAATTATTAATTTTTTCATGATTTTTTGTGTTTTCTTCCTATCTGCCAGAGTTATTAACCCTGGCAGGTAGGAGGGTTGGTTAAATTAAAAGGTTAAGATGACTAACAAGACAATTACTCTGTAAATTACCCAGGTGTAAGAAAGTATAGTTGGAAGTCGCAATATTTTAATCCTTCTGGAATGTTCCATAAACATAAATAAAACTACAAGGGCAAACCAGATTAAGATGGTGATTTGTGGAATATTTATAAATTGGTTCAGGAGTAAGATGGGTGTCAGGAGCAGAGCACCTGCCAGTGACACTGTCATCAGATTTCCGGTATAGTTTACCAGATTTCTTTTTTCAATTTTTAGTAAAAACAAGGCTTGAAAAACAATTTGTCCGAAAGCAATAGCCAACTCTCTTCCGAAATTTCCCTGAGGGAGATTAGTGATGAGGTTTGAAAAATTATGCAGTGTCAGGGCAGTAATTACAAGGGTAAAGAGAATGTAAATAATCCTATATTTATAATTAAAACTTGGAACACATTGCAAAGCAGTGGTATTGGTATTTTGATTGGGGATAATTACTTTACGATTGTATGAAATAAAAGAATAAAGTTTTTTCAACAGGTATTTCACAGGAGGAATGTTTCCGATTTTTTCTATCCATGGAAAAGAATTTCCGATCACTTTCAACAGACTGTCTATTCCATAAATGACGGTTTTGTTTTTGTTATCAACCAAAGCAATTTCATTAGAAGCTCTTTTGAAATCGATAAAACTGTGTTCTTCTTCTGTCAGATTAGAAAATGGTTTTTTGCCGTTTTTGTCCAACATCCCTGTTTTTATAAAACCTGTTGTGTAGGCCTGGCAGAGTGGACAATCTTCATCATACAATAATGTTTGGTTTTCAAGTGTTTTCATAATCAAGCGTTTTGATTAATAATTTGAAGAAATAACATATGATACATATAGAATTTTAGTGTGGCTTTTCTAATATTATATAATGCACAATGACCGTCATATAAAGGGCTAAAGATGGCGGCATTGCCCAAATCCATCCCCAATCTGTTGCATACCATAATGAAAAGAAGAGAATGCAAAACAAAAAATAGGCCTGGAGATGTCTGTTTTTGTAATGATTAACAAAAAGTACTAACGCAATAGAAACCTGAAGAAATCCTGTAATAACTTTTGATAATAAGGCAAATGATAACATCCCGACTTCAAATACAGCCAATGCGGCTATTGCAAGGGGAAGGCCAATAGCGAAACAATTAATTTTTTGTAGTAATGTCATGGTTAATAATTTTTAAACTTTCAGAAAAAAATGAAAGTTTGGATTAAATTTTTTTTTACTTCATGATTTTCATGACCAGACGGCCAATCCAATTGTCTTTAAATTCGGTTACCTTGTCAATCATATTATCGGCTTTTAGTACAAAATCATAGAGCTTGGAAGTCTGTTCTACAAAATGTTTTGTCTCTTTGGTTTCATTGCCTTTGATGGAAGAAACATCTTTTAAGACTCTTAATGCGGGTTTGATTTCTCTTTTACTTCTTTCCTGTGCAATTTTTACGGCTAATTCATCTAAATCTTTTTCGGCAGTAAAAAATTCTTTTCTTTCGCCCGATTTGTATTCTTTGTATACAATTCCCCAATCCATCAAGGCACGAAGGTTCATGCTGGCATTCCCTCTGGAAATCAATAATTCTTCCATAATGTCTTCCATAGAAAGCGGCTCTGGAGAAACCATCAGTAACGCATGGATTTGCGCCATCGTTTTGTTGATTCCCCATTGAGAACCTAATGCTCCCCATGTTTGGATGAATTTATTTTTTGCCTCTTTGAATTCCATACTTCAAATGTATAAATTTATTTTTGAACTTTCAAAAATAATTGAAAATAATAATTGATAAAAAAAACCGTCAGCTTCTGCCAACGGTCTTTTATTTTAAAAGTGAGGACTAATTTACTTCACGATTTAAGTAAACCCAGCCTGTTTTTTCTTTCCCATCCCTAAATGCAATATAATAATAATAGGTTGCAGTAGGAAGCAGTTTGCCGTCAGAACATTGTCCGTGCCATTGGTTTACGTAATTGTTCATTTCGTAGACTTCTGTTCCATAGCGATTAAAAATTTTAACTTTCAGAATATCAAGTCCGGCCAGATTCCAGGTGTCGTTTTTATTATCGCCGTTTGGAGAAACTCCTTTTGGTATTTTACAATAGCTTTTTTCTACAGGAATTGATGTAGTAGCGGTACAACCTTCTTCATTGGTTACTACAACGGTGTATACTCCCGATTCCAGCCCGGTAATGTCTGTCGATTGTGTTGTTGCATTAAAACCATTTGGTCCTGTCCAGGTATAGGTAGCGTTTGATTCATTGAATGAATTGTCTATTGCAAAAGCGGTAAGCATGTAGTGCTCGTTTTCACATTTTGCCTGGGCTCCTACAGAAAAAGTATCTGTGTTTTCGTCAACTTGTACCGATTTTGAAAAAGTACAATTGTTGACGTTTACAAGGACACTATATAATCCGGGTTCATTGATTTCAATTTCTGCGGAATTACCGCCCACGATTCCTCCATTTTCATTACGCCAGATATAATCAGCTTCCGATTCTTCAAAATTGTCAGGCACTACTTTCAGAGTGGTTTCCTGTCCGAAGCAGATTCTGGTGTTTTCCTGTGTAAAATGAAATTCCGGCTGTGGTGTTACAACAAGTTCAAATGACAGAGGTTCAGAAGGACAGTTGACCAAGTTGGTTGTAACGGTATAAGTTCCGGACATTGCAATTGTCGCATTTGGAAATGTCGGATTGATACCGGTAGCCGTAAATCCGTTCGGTCCGGACCAGGTATAATTGTACAGAAGATTTGGATTTTGAATACTGATATTAATTGGAGAACCTTCACAAAGAGGACCAACAGGATTAATAATAGGAGTAGGGACAACATTATTAAAATGTATAGAGACTATAGCTTCGTCTTCAACGCCGCAAAATCCTCTCACGAAATACCTGAAGTAATAAGTTGAGCCTTGTTGGACTCCTTCGGTATTCCATACATTTGATGAAAGAGCACCTGTAGAAGGGATTTGTTCCCAGGTTCCGTTTTGGTCTGCATTGCCTAATAAATAGTCAAATAGATTGATGGAAGGAGGAATAGAACATAGGTCTACATCATTGTCATTTCCGGCATTTGGCGGGTTTCCGGCATCGATTTGATAGTTCAGGATTTGATTCAGGCAGGAATCCGGTTCTGCCGGATAGGTAATGGCCACATGATACATTCCTGACTGTGTGCTGACATTTAAAGGTGCAAAAGTTAGCGTAGAACTTGTGCTCAATGTGACATTTTCCGCTCCTTGTTTATACCATTTGTATTGCAGGTAAGGAAAGTTAGGAACAGATAGTGTACTGTTTTGTGCGTCACATAAAGAAGCAGCTATAGAAAATACAAATGGAGCTGTAACATCATGAGTATAGGTGCTCGTATTTTGACATTGGTCTTTTATTTCGAAAACATAAACGGCAGATTCCAAATCTGTAAATAATGGACTGTTCCCGTTTGAAAAGTTGAATGGCTGTCCGTTTTTTTCAATTATCCTGAAGGTGAAATCTCCTTCACCTATTACATTTAATAATACATCAGATAGGGTACCCGAACAAGAAAAGTTTAATGCCCCTTTTATTTCAGGAAGTATTCCTGTTTCAAATTCTTTTATAGAAAATGCACAAAAATTGTCATTTCCTACGCTGTTGTAGATGGATGTCGCAGTGATGATTCTAAATTTTCCACCTATTGGGAAATTCAGGTTCCATGCATTATTATTGGTAACCGGAAGTGAATTGCTCGAATTAGGATAAGTATTTTCAGGATAGCTAACATTTGTGTCAGGATGGCCCCATTCACCTGTTGCCGGATTGAATTTTTGTAGCCAGTATCCTAAATTTGAAACTGAACCATTGTTATTAGTATGGTTAAATCGGATATTAAAAGAAGAACATCCTTCTACAATTTCAAAAGTGGTATTGCCAATATATTCCTTGATTTGTAAGGTTAAGTTATGTTCTGCATTACAAGAGTCTTTTATCTTGATACGATAAGTTCCGATTGGTAAAGAATTCATCATAAGATAACTTCCTCTAACATTACTGAAAACATTCATGGGTCCGTTATAGCTACTGGGTACGGATATAAATTCAGCACTTAATATTCTGATATCTGCTGCCCCTCCAATATAAACGGAGCCAAATCCGGGTTCGCATCCGCCAAGATAATTGACTCTTGGTGTGCCAGATCCAACGGCTGGTACCGTTACGGGTTTTGTATAAGAATTTCCGCAATCGTCTAAAAGAGTTATAGTGTATTGACCCGGAACAAGTATATTGTTGATTATTATGCCCCCATCAGCTTGTATATAGGCATTGGCGTTATAAGGAGTTGGAAAAGCAAAGCCCGAAGGCGCTATGTCAATTGTTACAGATGTAATATTGGAACCCAGAATTTCACCAAAAATAACACCGGATGCGCCACAGGAACCCGTAGCTACAAATTGAGCATCTGTTCCATGGTAGATGGTTAGTTCAGAGGTCTTTATTCTTCCGCAGGCATCGGTTACTTTTACAATATAAGTGCCTTCCGGAAGTATATTGGTAGTATTCCCGTAGGTTGGATTGTAATTGAAAGTAGGGTGTGATGGCTCATAGGCTAAAGGATTAAATCCAACCGGGGCAGAAAGAAATTCTACAGTTAATGGATAAGTAAGGTTTTTCGTTTTAACCAGAAAAGATTTTATTCCGCAATTTAGTGTATGCTGTTCCAGGTTTATTGAAAACTCTTCATTCATAGCATTGCCATCCAGGCGGTATTCTTTGCCGCAGGCATCAGTAATCAGCAAATTATAATTGTAATGAGTGTTGTAAAATGGGAGTTCAAAGTCATATTTTTCCTGAGGGCTATTTGCTATAAAGGTTCTTGTAATAGGAGCACCACCACCTGGAGGAAAAATAGTAAATACAAAAGTAAGCGGGAAGTTTACCGTAGCTCCGGCAGTTATTTCTAAAGCATATGAAACCCCAATTGTATTACAGTTGACGAGTTCTTCATTAGGGGATGAAGCCGCCGAAATTTCCAAATTGTTCGGAAGTTCTTCAAGGGTTACTAAAGTATAGGATCGGGATACTGCGTTGCCACAAGAGTCATAAACTTTAATCAGGTAGTTTCCTGCTACAAGATTGGTGAAAATATTGGACGTTTGGCGTGGCCTTATAATGGGGCCTGAAATAATTTCATATCCTATAGGATTACCGCTGGTGACATTGACAATTAAGTTTCTATTGAGGCTACAGTTAATATCGCTAAAGGTCATGTTGAATTCTAAAAATTCAACTGTACTATTAATGACATAATCTTTTTGCTTTTGGTTATTTTCTGTGCCTAAAGTCTGCGTGGCGATAACCCTGTATGTTCCTCCTGTGAGCCCCGATAAAGAATTGGTCGAGACTGTGGCATAAGGACTGTTAAGTACCGGTAGTTTGTATATTGTATATATAATACCTGCATTTGGATGGGTTCCGCTTACTGTAAAAGATAAGGTTCCGTTTCTGTTACAAGTTTCATCCGTTCCGGTAACGGTAAGGGTAAAATCCGGCAATTGTCCGTAGGAACTGATTGCGTTTAAAGAAAAAATTAATGCAAATATAAAATTGAGGTAAAGTTTTTTCATAAGCAAATCGTTATGGAAGATTCCAAATATATAAAAAACTGTAAGAAAAATTATGGTTTCCCACAGCTGTAAAGGTAAAAAAAACACATAAAAAAAGGGACTGCCTTATTTTACAGGTAGTCCCAAGTATTTTGAAATCAAATAATTGTGTGTTAAAGTAATCCGGCTCTTTTTAGCAGGGCATCCGGTTTTGGTTCGCTTCCCCTGAATCTTTTGTATAGAATCATCGGATGCTCCGTTCCGCCTTTTGACAATATGTTTTCTTTGAATTTTGTAGCCACTTCAGAATTGAATATTCCTTGTTCTTTAAAATATTCGAAAGCATCTGCATCAAGTACCTCAGCCCATTTATAACTGTAATAGCCCGAAGAATAACCACCCTGGAAGATGTGAGAAAATGAAGTACTCATAGCATTTTCTTTCACATCCGGATAAAGTTTGGTGGAAGCAAACTGAACGTTTTCAAATTCTTTTACATCTTTGATAGGTGTTGGATCCTGACCATGCCAGCCCATATCCAGTAAGCCAAAGCTTAACTGTCTCAAAGTAGCCATGCCTTCCTGGAAGCTGGCGCTTTCTTTTATTTTCTGAATGTATTCTGTAGGGATGATTTCTCCCGTTTGATAATGACGTGCAAATAATGCCAGAGCTTCCGGTTCATAACACCAGTTTTCAAATATCTGGCTTGGCAATTCGACAAAATCCCAATATACGCTGGTTCCGGAAAGGCTTGGATATGTGGTATCAGCAAACATCCCGTGCAATGCATGTCCAAATTCGTGGAATAAGGTGGTTACTTCGTTGAAAGTAAGTAATGAAGGCTTGGTTTCTGTTGGTTTTGTAAAGTTGCAGACAATAGAAACATGTGGTCTTTCGTTAATTCCACCCAACACATATTGTGATTTGAATGAAGTCATCCACGCACCGTTTCTTTTTCCTTTTCTAGGGAAAAAGTCAGCATAGAAAACAGAAACCAGATTACCGGCAATGTCTTTTACCTCATACGTTTTTACATCAGGATGGTATTTCTCTATGTCGTTTATTTCTACGAAAGTCAGTCCATACAATCTTCCGGCAACGGTAAAGGCACCTTCCAATACGTTTTCCAACTTAAAATAAGGTTTTAATTTTTCGTCATCCAGATTGAATAATTGTTGTTTTAGCTTTTCGGAATAGTAAGCCCCATCCCATTTTTCAAGCTGTTCAATGCCGTCCAGTTCTTTGGCAAACTGCGTCAGTTGATTGAATTCTCTTTCCGCCGCCGGACGTGCTTTCGCTAACAAGTCATTCAGGAAAGTATTTACTTTTTGAGGGCTTTCTGCCATTCTTTCTTCCAATACAAAATGGGCATGCGAGGCATAGCCTAAAAGTTTGGCTCTTTCAAATCGGAGTCTGGCAATTTGAAGCACGATTTCCTGATTGTCATGCTCGTTTTTCTGGAAACCTTTCGCACCAAAGGCAATTGCCATTTTTTTACGAAGCTCCCTGTTGTCAGCATAGGTCATAAAAGGAATATAGCTTGGATAGTCTAACGAAAAAATCCAGCCTTCTTTTTCGTGGCTTTGAGCTAATTCTTTTGCGGCTTCAATGGTGCCTTCCGGCAGTCCGGAAAGGTCTTTTTCGTCTGTAATATGGAGTTGGAAAGCGTGTGTTTCAGACAGTACGTTTTCGCCAAACTCCAAACTCAGTTTAGAAAGTTGCTTGTCGATTTCACGCAGTTCCATTTTTTTGTCTTCAGATAAATTGGCTCCGTTTCTGGAAAAGCTTTTGTATTGTTTGTCTAACAGAGTTGCCTGTTCTGCCGTAAGCGAAAGGCTGTCTTTTTTGTCATAAACCGCTTTTACTTTTTTGAACAAATCGGCATTGAGGCGGATGTCATTTCCAAACTCGGATAATAGCGGAGAAACTTCCTGTGCAATTTTTTGAAGTTCGTCGTTGGTTTCGGCAGAATGCAGGTTGAAGAAAATAGTAGATATCCTGTCTAAAGTGGCTCCACTAAAAGCCATGGCTTCTATTGTGTTCTCAAATGTTGGTAATTCAGAATTGTTAACGATATCGTCTACTTCCTGTTTTGCGCTGGCAATTGCTTCTTTAAATGCCGGAAGGAAATCCTCAATCTTGATTTGAGAAAAAGGTGCGGTATCGTATTTTGTTGTAAATTTTTTGGTAAGAACTGACATATCAGGGTCTTTTTAAATATCTGTAAATAAAAAATAAGCTGTGGCACGGGAATCGCATTCCCACATGCTGTTTTCAAAAGTATAAAATTGGAAAGGAATTACCTATGGCGTTATGAAAACGTTGAGGTTTAAAATAAAAAAACCAAGCTTATCGGGCTTGGTTTCTACTGTTTTATCTGAAGTTATTTTTTCAGGTTTTCGGATGCTTTAAGCACAGCCTGTTTCAAGCCTTCTTTATAAGCAATAATTTTATCTAAAACGGCCTTGTTGCTGCTTCCGATAATTTGTGCTGCCAGAATTCCTGCATTTTTAGCACCATTTAAGGCAACTGTTGCAACTGGAACACCGCCAGGCATTTGAAGAATGGAAAGCACGCTGTCCCAACCATCGATAGAATTGCTTGATTTTACCGGAACGCCAATTACGGGAAGCGGCGACATTGAGGCTACCATTCCCGGAAGGTGAGCAGCACCTCCGGCTCCTGCAATAATAGCAGCGATACCACGTGTATGTGCATTTTTACTAAAGTCGAATAATTTTTCCGGTGTGCGGTGTGCCGAAACAATATCTACTTCGGTTTCAATTCCAAATTCTTTCAGTATGTCGATGGCTTCCTGCATGACCGGCATGTCAGAAATAGAGCCCATTATGATTGCAATCTTCATGGATATAAGTTATAATTGAGTAAATAGTTGATTACGAATTGCTGATTACCCGTATTAGTTTTTTTACTTCTTCTGCTGTTGTTCTGGCTTTGGTGATGTCTTCATTTACGATAGTAACATGACCCATTTTTCTAAAAGGTCTTGTTTCGCGTTTTCCGTAAATATGTGGCGTTACACCGTCAATGGCCAAAATCTGTTCTATGTTTTTATAAACTACCTGACCTGAGTGGCCTTCTTCTCCAACAAGGTTGACCATAATTCCGGCTACTTTGCTTTCGGTATTGCCTAAAGGCAGGTCGAGTATGGCTCTTAAATGGTTTTCAAATTGGGAAGTATAGCTGGCTTCAATGCTGTAATGACCTGAATTATGAGGTCTTGGCGCTACTTCATTAACCAGAATATCGTCATTTTCTGTCTGGAACATTTCAACAGCCAGTAATCCTACATGTTCAAAAGCTTCCGAAACTTTCAAAGCGACTTCTCTTGCTTTTGCAGCTACTTTGTCGTCAATACGTGCCGGACAGATAACATATTCTACCTGATTGGCTTCGGGATGGAATTCCATTTCAACCACCGGATAAGTCTTGATTTCGCCTTTTGGATTTCGAACGACAATTACAGCCAGTTCATTTTTGAAAGGAATCATTTCTTCGGCAATGCATTCTACATCCGGCAGGTTTGCGAGGTCAGTTGCCGTGCGTACAATTTTAACACCATTTCCGTCGTAGCCAAATTCAGCACTCTTCCAAACAAAAGGCAGGGTAGTATTATTCTTTTCAAGACTTGTTTTTAATTGTTCCAGTGTTTGGAATCTTTGAAAAGGAGCCGTTGGAATATTATGGGTTTTATAAAAATCTTTTTGCCTTCCTTTATTTTGAATGTTTCTGAGTGTTTTTGGCGATGGATATACTTTTGTACCTTCTGATTCCAGTTTTTCGAGGGCTTCCAAATTAACCAGTTCTATTTCAAAAGTCAGGACATCGGCTTTTTTGCCAAATTCATAAACCGTATCAAAACCCATAAGATTGCCCTGAAAGAATTTGTTGCAGCCTATTCGGCTTGGGGCTTCCTCGCTTGGGTCCAGTACATAAGTCTGTATGTCAAATTTTCGGGTATCGGCCAAAAGCATTTTGCCAAGCTGTCCTCCGCCTAGTATTCCGAGCTTAAAATCGGATGAGAAGTAATTCATTGTTGTGTTGTTGTTTGCTGCAAAGATAAGCATTCTTTAGAATGATGGAATATCATGGTTTAGATTTAAATGTTTTCCATGCTTCCGAAGCAATATCCCGCACTAATTGTGTAGGAGAATTGCAGTCGCAATTGCTGAATCCGATGACATAGATGTCTTCATCCGGGATATAAACGCCCATAGATTTAAAACCGAAAACACTGCCGCCGTGTTCCCGTGTTGCAATTCCGTTTAACCGGGACAAATGCCATCCAAAACCGTAACCAATTGTTTCGCCATTATCCAGCGTTTTTTTAGTAAAGGCTTTTTCAGAAGTCTTTTCATTCAGCAACAGATTATGGTTTAGGGCATTTTGCCATTTCAACATATCTTCTGATGTGGACATGAGCGAACCGGAAGAATAGGGAATGGCGAAACTAATCCGCCCTTTATTTACATAGGCTTCCCCTTTTTTCTGATAGCCATAAGCTCTTTTTTTGATAATCGCACTGTCATCTGCATATCGGGAATTGACCATTCCAATTTTTTCGAAAATATTTTTTCTGATAAAGTCCCTGTAAGTTTCTCCGGTAACCAATTCAATGATGTAGCCTAAGATGGCATAGCCTGAATTGTTATATTCGAATTTTGTGCCCGGGAGAAACTCAACAGGTTCATTCTTAAAAAAGTCAATCAGTTCTTTAGGGGAGAGGTCTTTTTGGGCAATTTGCTGAATAGATTTCATTTTGGTGAAATCTTTAATCCCTGAAGTGTGGGTTAGCAGATGGTAAATCTTGATATTATCACCCGAAGGATAATCGGGGATGTATTTTGAGATACTACTGCCTGTATTTATTTTTCCCTGTTCTTCAAGCATCAGGATGCCTACAGCGGTGAATTGTTTTGTTATGGAACCTATTTGAAAAATCTGGTCTGCAGTCATGTCAACATCCAGTTCAAGGTTGGCTTTACCTACAGCCTTATGGTAAATAGTTTTTCCATTTTTAGCGACTAAAAAGACACCACCAGGACCGTTTTTGTCTTTAAAGACGTTCGAAATCATGTTGTCGGTTTTGCGCGTAAAGTCTTGTGCTTGGACGATTGCGGAAATAAAAAGAAGTAACAGGGCGGTTGCAAGCAATTTCTTCATGGGTGAGGGTTTGCTCTTTTGGACGATATTGGTTTATGTCTGGTTACGGTTTTTTATAATCTTTGGAGTTCTGTGTCTTTGTGAATGACTATTTTCACGCAAAGGCGCAGAGCCGCAAAGATAAAACGCATCAATGGATAGGGAGATGTCAGATAATTGTTTTAAATAAAAGGCGGTGTTATCTGGTATTTATAGGAAAATAAAACCAGCCCTACTTTTGATTTGATACCAAACCTTTCAAAAAGTGCCGTACGGTAGGATTCAATAGATTTTACAGACAATCCCATGCTATCAGCCATCTGGTCATAGGTCAATTCTCTTTCATCACAAACCAGTTTCAGAAATTCCCGTTCTCTTTCAGACAATACAATTTGACTTTTAGCATCCTTGTCGGGTGCTGTTTCATAGTTTCTCATGCGTTTCAGTATTTCGGAAACGTTGTTGTAGCCTATTTTTACGATATTGTCAATGGCAAACTTCAGGTCATGAGCGGTGCAGTTTTTATGAAGAAATCCTCTTGCTCCATGATGGTAGGCCGCATCGATAATCTGCTCGTCAAAATGCTGGGTCAATAGCAATATTTTATATTCGTCGTCTATTTCTTCCAGTGCTTTTAATACTTCAATACCGTTCATTCCCGGCATGGAATAATCTAAAATAAACAGGTCTGGCTTATTTTCCAAAGGCAGCGATGCCAGAAAATCGGTCCCGTTGTCAAATTCTGCAGTTACGGCAAAATTGCTGATTTTTTGCAGAAGCTCTTTCAATCCCTGTCTCACAATTTTATGGTCGTCAATAATGCCTATCGTAATTTTTTCCATGTTTAGGTAAGTTTGTTTTCGGTAAGCGTGATTTTTGTTCCTTTTCCATTTTCGGACCAGATAGTTACAGAATAATCAATAATAGCCGCCCGACCGATTATGTTCTGTAGTCCTATCGTGGCGGTACTGTTTTTGATTTTTTCATAGTCAAATCCTTTTCCGTTGTCGGAAATTACCATTTCAAAGTCAGGATTTGCCTTTAATCTTATTTCAATAAGGCTGGCTTTGGAATGTTTGAAGCAGTTGTTCATGATTTCCTGAAAAATCCGGTAGATGACAATTTTTTCATTTGTTGAAAATATCCTTTTGCTTTCTCCCTTGAGGTCGAAATGGATAGGAATGGAGCCTTTTTGCAGGCGTATAATTTCAGATTCTATAGCCTTTATAAGGTCTTGTTGCAGGAGCATCTGGCTGTTGAGTGAATGGCTGATATTTCGGATGGATTGGGACAGATTGCCAACGGATTCTGATAAGGGCTGTAAGGTCTGGTTCAGTTCCGGCGAATCGAGTTTGAGATTTTCTATCTGGAAATTGATATAGGTAAGCTGTTGTCCGGCATCATCATGGAGGTCCTGGGAAATGTTCTGCAATACCTGTTCCTGCGTTTCAAGAATCGTTTGGTTTACTGTTTTCTGAAAATCAATGTCTTTTTGGTAGATGACCTCGGTGTAGTTTTTGATTTTGCGGATGTATAGTTTTACCAATACCACACAAAAAAGGATTAGCAGGCTGACAAAAAGCAACCCGATGATAATTCCGAAGGCTACATTATTCAACATGTTTTAACTTTTTTTCACGATAAATGTAAACATTAAGTAGCGAATAATAAGTTATGTTTACAAAATAACTAATGAAATCATAGAGTTTAAAACGATTTAAAATCATTATTTTATGGATGTTCTTATTGTTAAATCCAAATAAAAGACTAAATCCTATAAAGAACAATACCGGCGATAACATCAATATGAAATTATTGGATAAAAAATAATTTAAATTTTCTTTTTTTAATTCTGAAGAGCAATTATAAATGAAAAGGATTAAATACAAAAAAGCGCCTATCACAAAAGAATAGGAGTTGAATTCCTTGATTCCGTTTAAAAGGAAAAGATTATATACAGTGAAGCTTAGAAAAAATAATATCACTATTAAAAGCAAAGATTTTTTTATAGAGGATACATTATATAAGATAAAAAACCACAGGATGTTATTGATGACAATAAAAATGGAAGCATTGAGGCGAATCGGAATGTTGTTATATTTAAGTATAGCAGACATTGATTCATTTATTACGCTTAAAAGTAATATGATGAATAAGATTCTATGAGCCTTTTTGTCTTTATTGTAGCTTATGACTAACATAATGAAAGTGAAAAGAATATAAATTCTTATGGGTGTTAGTAATTCAAAAAAGCTCATGGAATCTTAATATTAAGTTAGTTTAATAAATACTATTGATCTTTTATTTATCCTTTTTTGCAGGATCGTCACTTATGTCATAATAAAAATGCTTTCCGAATGCATCCTCCACTTTAAAAATAACACCTTCTCGAATTACAATTCCTTGCTTTTCTTTAAATGGTACTATTGCTCTAGTGAAATAAATTGTATTAATATTTCCATGCACTTTTTTTATTCCTTCAAATAAAGGAACTGAATAAACGGATTCATCTTGTGTATAATCGGCTCTTCTTGGTTTAGCAATGCCTCCTTCAAGATCAAAAGCGATATAACCGGAGTAACAATGAAGGTTTTGGTTTTTAATAAAATCTTCCAAATCTTTCCAGGATAATGAGTAAAAAACAATGCCTGTTGTTCTATTATCACCATGTTCTCTTGCCATATCCTCAAATTTTGTAGAACAGATAGCATGCGAGTTTTCAATACAACCGTATAAATCATATTTGCATATTGCATCTCCATATTTCTTAAGCCATTCTGCACGTCCGCTATAAGACAAAGTTTTAAGATACCTCATTAGTGGGTCATCTGAACAATTTGTGGATAGGGGTGGGCAATCTGCGGGGTGAATTGCAGGTACTTCAATTTCTTTGTTAGTTTTCATGAGTTAATAATTTGAGGGTTAATAATTAAGTTTGCTACAAAGTTTACTTTTCTATACTTCCAACCCAATAGGGTTTTCCCTATTTTTTTTAGGTATTTCCCTATACTTCAACAAGCCTGGCTAAAATATCGCTTTTTTCTTAATAAATTACTCTAGTATCCCTGTTTTCAGAAGGTTAGGGTAAAATCTCGTTTTGTCTAGGGTTTTCCCTATTGTTCGCTGTTTTTGGGTGGTATAGTTTTGAAAAACAATTAGTAATAATGCAAAAATGACTGGATGTCTGCATTCTACAACTTAACTTAAAAACAGTAAAAATGAAAACAATAACTAACCTAATAATTGTTCTGGTGTGTTGTTGCAGTTATGCACAGAACAAAGAAACTCCCGAAGAAAAAGCAGCAAAAAAAGAACTGACCGCCCTTTATCAGGACTTCTCTTATACGAAAGGACTTCTCGAACTTGAAAGCAAAAAACTTCGGGATATGAATAGTGCGGGGAAACCACTGGCCGATATAGAGGTACAGGCAAAAAAAGAACGCGGAATCAAAAAAGAACTGGATGGTTTGTATAAACAATACGAGACTGTAAAAGCCTACCATCTTAGAAAAGTATCCGAAAAGAAACTCAATCAGTATTTTCCGCCACCAGCTAATTACAAACCGCTTGATGGGGAGCAGGTAGATGAATCAAAATCAGCCGAAGAAAATGAGACCTCTTCAAAAGATACTGTTGAGACTGAAAAGGCAGTATATATAATGTATGGCGATAAAAAAATTGCAGATGAAAGTATTTTTAAAAACAGGGAAGCAGAGACTGTTTTCAAAGAAATTTTGTCTGTCAAAAGCGAAACCTGTCTGGGTAATTTTGAGATACCTGGTCATAAGCAAAAGATACAGCTCTATGATGTAAGCTATGATGCCGTTGCCAATCAATTTGTCTGTTTTAAGCAAGTAAAGTTTTCTATCAGAGATGGTAATATTTATGATATTCGGGTAACGGTAACCAATTCCGAACAGACAAAAGAATATTATTTTGAAAACAGGGTACCAATTTCAATGCTCAATTATCCAAGGGAGGCCAAACGAAACTTTTTGTCACATCGAAGTACCCTGTTGATGGGGGATTCCCTAAATGGGAAAGATGAGGTAAAGAATAGTTACATCCGAATTTCTGATGTGCTCACCTATTTGCCTAACCCAGGCAATAATTTTGTGCCTGACGATGTTGAATATACTTTTCCCACCGGGCTGGAAAAGGAAGTCAATGAAGAAAAGCGCAGACTGTATCTGTTAAATCAGGATACTAATTTGCAGAACGTAATGGAATTACGAACTTATACGGATTTTTTAGGATTGTTTGATGATACGCCAAACGGCATTATGCAAATAGAAGGTAAAGCCGATTTTTTTGTAGTTCCTTTTCAGGTGGGACGTCTGCATCCTATGAATTTTTTCAAAAAAGTATCTCCATATGTGCATTATACCCGACTTGATGATGACCATAAAGGATTAACGCTAATTGATAATCCGTCATTGCCCGGAACCCAGATGATTGGAAGGCCGCTTGAAATTATCGAAAAGTCCTATCTGGATATGGGAGCTGTATTGGATGTTTTTAGTTTTTCTTTTATCAAGGAATCACCGTTTAATATCAATCTGTATTATGCACTTCGCTACCAGATTGCAACGATTGACAGGGAGAATGAAGAGAATCTTAATTTTAAGACTTTGGGTCATGCTGCCGGTGTTCGCTTCGAGTTCAAAAGATTCAATAATTTCGGATTTAATTTTTCTCCGGAATTTGCCTATTATAACCATATGAATAAAATTGATTTTATGGAAAATCCCAAAAACATATGGGTGTTCCGAAACGAGGCAGAGATTTTTTACTACCCGGGAGAATCAAAGAAGCAATCGGTTTTTCTTCGATTGAGAACTTTTATGGATGTGAGCGATAGTGAAGACTCCTTTTTTCAATTGCAGTTTGGGTATCGTTTTTCTATAGGACTGGGCAGTGTAAAGGGAAAAGGTTTGTAACAGGTAGCTCTTTTGTCACAATGACCCTATTAAACCAAATTTTATAGGGTCATTGTTTTTTATGCTGATTTTCTATTCGCCAAACTGCATCTCAAATAAAATATAATGTTTTATCCCAAATTCCTTTCCCCAGCTTTCGATATCTTTTCCGCTGCTTTCTACGGCACACCAGAACTTATTTCCCTGTTTGTCTTCATAGGGCAGGATATAGGCAAAAGCATAAAAAGGCTTACCTGTAATGATAGGGAAATGAGAACCGAAATCCCTGAGGCTATAGTCGTCAGAACGGATACTCTTGTATTCTTTTTGTACTTCAAAGCGGTCAAACATGAATTTAATCTTTAAGGTCTTATTTGAAGATTTTCCCGCAATTACCCGAAGATTCATGCTGTCCTTTTCTATTTTTCCGATATAGCTGTTGGTTGATGAGTTGAAAACGGTGTCGGTTTTTTTAATCTTGCCATTCCAGATTTCCTTGGCTACAATATAATATTCTTTATTTTTCAAAGCCGTTCCGGTGAATTTTGTAGTATAATAATCAATGTCTTCAAAACGCATAATATCTGTCAGGGTTTTGTTTTCGGAATAGATATCGCTTTTCATTTGTATTGTGTTTTCTTGCGCTGCTGTGACAAAGCATGAAAAGAAAAGCCATAATCTTGCTAAACGAATAACGGTAATCTTGATGGTCTGTTTTTTCATAATCAGGTTGGTTAAAGTTTCGAATACAAAGGTAGTCCCGTATTGCAGCTGTTGAGGTTAACCGCCCTGAATAAGGGTTAATTAGTGTTAACGAAAATGGGAAGGGCACTTTTAAAATTTTATCTTTGGCTTGTATGAAAAGAAAGATACTGTTAGCTTTTGCCCTAATGTCTGTTAGTGTTGCCGGAATTGCAGCACTGCAACTTTTTTACAGCTATACGACCTATGTTTCAGAACGCAGGCAGTTTGAAAGAGATTGTAATGAAGCTCTTGACGAGGCCGTTGACAGTTCTTTTACCAGATACCGCAAGATTGTGACCGGCACATTTAGGTCATGGTTAAACGATCCTTCTTTTATTGAAATCACGGCGCGATGGAATCCGGACGTAAAAGAAACCGTATTTACAATAAAAGAAAGACAACCTTCGCCTGTTGGTCAGAGCCAAATCAGTATGAGCATTGGCGATTTAAAGGAAAGGTTTGATAGTATCACTCCCGGGAGTAAAGAATTGCTTGTCAATCATATGGTAAGTCAGGTTGATGCAGAACTGAAAAAGGGATATGTGTGGTTTTATACACAGAAATTGGGAGACAGCCTTACAAAAATAGCATATGACACCCCTATAGAAAAAGCACTGCTCAAAAAAGAATATAAGGTCGCTTTGGAAAAAAGAGGTATTATGCTTCCATTTTTTTTCAATGGCAAAGGAGATGGAAAAAGCTACCAGACCAAAAAAGTAAACATTTCCTTGAGACGGCCTCATAAGAAAGAAATGTTGCAGGTATCTGTTGTTAATGTAGATTTGTTTTTGCTTGGACAGCTAAAATGGGTATTGGCAGGGTCAATACTGTTATTGCTCATTACATTATTCTGTTTCTGGTATACGCTAAGATTACTGCTTTCACAGCAAAAACTTAATGCAATAAAAGATGATTTTATCAATAATATGACACATGAAATTAATACGCCGCTCACTTCTATTGCCATAACCGCCGAGTCATTAAAAAAGTTTAGCCACGACAAGGAGGCACAGGAAAATTATATAGATATCATACTCCACCAAAGTAGTAAACTTATGTCGCTTACGGACGAAATACTGACTTCTGCACGATTGGAAAGTTCTGAAATGGAATTGCAAGATATGATTGCTGTCGATACGATGTTACAGCAAATTGCTGCCCAAACAGAGAGCCCGGTTCAAATCTCTGTTACAGCAAATAGCAATGCTACATTGCAGGGTAACAAAAAACATCTGGACAGGGCTATTGCCAATCTGATTGATAATGCGGTTAAATATAGTACATCAACAAATTCCGTTGTCGAAATAAGGAGTTCTATAGAAAACGGGGAACTGCTAATTGCCATTGCAGATAACGGGCCTGGAATTCCTGACGAACATAAGGAAGCGGTTTTCAGCCCTTTTTACCGCATTCCTTCGGGCAATATCCATAATGTCAAAGGATATGGTTTGGGATTGAGCTATGTCAAAAAGGTGATTACAGCCCACAAAGGGAGCATCTTACTGAAAGACAATATTCCTAACGGGAGTCTCTTCCTCATTAAACTTCCTTTATCATGAGTACTACTATACTTTTGGCAGAAGACGAACAATTTCTAGGCAAGGTCGTCAAAGAGAGTCTTGAAAAGCAGGGTTATATTGTTATGTTGGCTCCGGATGGGAAAAAAGCATGGGAACTTTATAAAGCGCATACGTTTTCATTGTGCATACTTGATGTAATGATGCCTTATAAAGACGGTTTTACTTTGGCATCGCAAATCAGGAATGACAATCCTGAAATACCTTTGATGTTTCTGACGGCAAAATCAGATATTAAAGATATTACGGCAGGCTATGCCAGTGGAGGAAATGATTATCTCAAAAAGCCATTCAGCCTGGATGAACTTTTTTTGAGGGTGAAAGAACTGCTTAGGAGGACATCATCAGAAAAAGAAAAAAATGATGAGGAACGAATAGGCAATTATCTTTTTCACTTTCAAAGGCAGGAACTGAAAATTAATGACAAAATCATAAAGCTTTCCCATAAAGAAACCCAGCTTCTAGAACTGTTATTAAAGCATAAAAATCAGGTGTTGGACAGGAAATCGACACTATTGCTGCTTTGGGGAGATGATAATTTTTTCAATACCCGAACGATGGATGTCTACATCACAAAACTTCGAAAAAAACTGGAAGAAGACAAAAATATTGAGGTAATCAATATCAGGGGATTTGGATATAAGCTGATTTGTTGAGAAACGGTTTTTTGCATTGAAAACTATCCGAAAAGGAACTAACTTTGACAGAACAAAACCAAAAACATGGATTCAAAGATGCCGACAAATATACCTGCTTCAAGCCTGGACTTTTTAAAACAGCTCAAAGAAAATAATAACAGAGAATGGTTTAATGATAATAAGGACCTGTATTTGAAAGAATACGATGCCATAGAAAAATTTGCGGAGTCGTTATTACAGGAACTCCGAAACCACGATGTTATCGAAACAGTTTCAGGTAAAAAGAGCCTGCATCGGATTTACAGAGATACCCGCTTTTCAAAAGACAAAACACCATATAAGACCAACTGGAGTGGTGGTTTCAAAAGAGCAACTGCCTTGCGCAGGGGAGGTTATTATTTTCATATCGAACCTGGCAACAGTTTTATAGCCGGTGGTTTTTGGGCTCCTAATACAGAAGATATCAAACGCATTCGTGAAGACATCAGTTTTGACCCGGAACCTTTACGAAAAATTATAAATAGTAAATCCTTTGTAAAAACTTTCGGTTCATTGCAGGGAGAACAGCTAAAGAAAGCGCCAAAAGGCTTTGATACTACAGATGAGGCTATTGATTTATTACGCTATAAACAATTCCTGCTAATCAGAAAGTTTGCAGATGCTGAGGTGTTAAGTTCTTCTTTTTTGAAAGAAGCGGACCAGACGTTCAAAAACATGCGTCCTTTTTTTGATTATATGAGTGAAGTTTTGACTACAGATGCCAATGGAGAACAACTTCCGGGCTTGTCTTAAAAGGATTGTCTGAATTTTCAAAATACAAAAAGAGCAGGGAAGAGGTAAAGAGAAAACAGTACTAAAATTGGCTTTATGCAGAAAGTATATTCTTCCGCATAAAGCCAATAATAATTTTTGTTTTTTAAAGAGTCGCCATATCAATAACGAAACGGTAACGCACATCGCCTTTCAGCATTCTGTCATAAGCGTCCTGAATATTTTTGATGTCTATCATTTCGATTTCAGAAACAATGCCGTGCTCTGCACAATAGTCAAGCATTTCCTGAGTTTCGGCGATACCTCCAATTCCGGAACCGGCCAGGCTTTTTCGCCCTCCTAACAAGCTGAATGCCGCAACAGGAGCAGGTTTGGATGGAACACCAACACAAATGTGTGTGCCGTCTGTTTTTAACAGAGAAAGATACAAATTCAGGTCATGTTCTGCAGAAACCGTATCTAAGATGAAATCAAAAGAATTTCTGGCCGCTGCCAACTGTGCTTCATCTGTGGTTACCACAAAATTATGGGCGCCAAGTTTTCGGGCATCCTGTTCTTTGGAAGGAGAAGTACTTAAAACCGTAACTTCCGCTCCAAATGATACTCCAAATTTTACTGCCATATGACCCAAACCTCCCAAACCAAGTACAGCCAGTTTGTGTCCTTTTCCTACTTTCCAGTGGCGTAAAGGTGAATAGGTTGTGATTCCGGCACATAATAACGGAGCAACAGCTGCAAGATTCAGTTTGTCTGAAACATGCAGAACGAAATCTTCATGGACTACAATAGTATTGGAGTAGCCTCCGTAAGTAGGCGTCTTTCCGTCCTGTTCCAAGCCGTTATAGGTTTGCGAATTTCCTTTAAGGCAATATTGCTCCAGGTCTTTTTTACAGTTTTCGCATTCGCGGCAGGAATCAACCATACATCCGGTTCCGGCAATATCGCCTACTTTAAATTTTTTAACATGGTCGCCAACCTTGACAACCCGTCCTACAATTTCGTGGCCCGGCACCATTGGGAAAATTCCCGGAAACCAGTCATCTTTAATTTGATGAAGGTCTGAATGGCATACTCCACAATATTGTATGTCGAACTGCACATCATGAGGCCCAACTTCACGCCTTTCAAAGTTCCAAGGCGCTAACGGACTTTTATTGTCCTGGGCAGCGTATCCTTTTGTTGCTATCATCTTTTTTGTTTTTAAGGGATTAAATCGGTACTACTAAATTAGCGAAAAAAGCAATCCGATTTGTTGAGCCGTTTTTAGCTTTTAATCAGAAAAAAACCGCCCATGCAATATGCATGGGCGGTTTCGGGTAACTATATTCACTTTAACCTAACTAAATTATTCTCTCATCAAACGTTTTACTTGTGTTCCGTGAGCAGTTGTAATCTTAACCAGATAAACTCCTGAAGGGAATCTTTCCATGTTAAACTGACGACTTGATTGAGTTGTTGTATTGGTGTCAGAAAGAATAAGCTGTCCGGTGATTGAATAAACTTCTATCTTTTCTGCCGTTATATCTCTTGAGAATTCAACAGTTACAATTCCGTTGGTAGGGTTTGGATACAATCTCATTTTGATGTCTCCAAACTCCGGTACAGAAAGACCACAGAAATTGGTAGGGTCTGTGATAGTTACTGTAGCCGTACCTGTTGCGGTATTGCCGCTGTTATCTGTTACTGTTAATGTTACGGTATTTGGGCCTACATTACTACAGTTAAAAGTGCTAGGCGAAACAGAGATGCTTGCGATGCCGCAATTGTCTGTACTTCCATTGTTCACCTGTGCTGCGGTAATTGTAGCAACTCCTGCCGTAAGTGGTACCGTAATATTGGTAGTAACAACAGTTGGCGGTGTTGTATCTGCGGTGGTAGTAATAGTAAAGCTTTGTGTAGCTGTACAAGAATTTGCGTCAGTTACAGTTACAGTATAGGTTCCTGCCGCCAATCCGGTAGCAGTAGCTCCGATACCTCCTGAAGGTGCCCATGAGAAGGTATAATTACCTGCTCCTCCCGATACTCCTACTGTAGCCGAACCGTTAGAGCCACCTGTACAACTCACGTTGGACTGTGATGGAACGATTACAATTGGAGAAGGTTGTGTTACGGAAACCGTTCTCGTAATCTGACACATATTAGCATCAGTGATTGTTACGGTATAGTTTCCGGCCGCAAGTCCAGAAGCCGTGGCAGCTGTTCCTCCGGATGGAGCCCAAGAGTAAGTATAACCACCTGTTCCACCAGTAACTGTTACTGTTGCAGAACCATTAGAACCACCATTACAACTTACGTTAGTGCTTGATGTGGTTGCTGATAATGCAGTAGGTTCAGTTATTGTAAAACTTCTTGTGATTTGACACGCATTGGCATCAGTGATTGTCACCGTGTAGGTTCCTGCAGCCAGTCCTGTTGCTGTAGCACCCGTTCCTCCTGAAGGAGCCCATGAATAGGTGTAAGGAGCTGTTCCGCCTGTTACCGTAACACCAGCGATTCCATTAGTACCTCCGTTACAACTTAGATTTGTCTGCGATGTTGTAGCGGATAATACAGCAGGCTCAGTTATTGTGAAAGTTCTTGTAAGCTGGCAGTTATTGGCGTCAGTTACGGTCACAGTATAAATTCCTGTGGCTAATCCTGAAGCCGTAGCCGCTGTTCCACCGGATGGAGCCCATGAATAGGTATAAGGGCCTGTTCCTCCTGCTATCGTAACTGTAGCGCTTCCGGTAGCACCACCGTTGCAAAGAACATTAGTTTGCGCTGTAGTAGCTGATAGTACAGCAGGTTCAGTTATTGTAACAGTAGTCGTAATCTGGCAGTTATTGGCATCAATTGCAGTTACCGTGTAGATTCCTGCAGCCAATCCAGAAGCCGTGGCCGCTGTTCCTCCAGATGGAGCCCATGCATAGGAATAAGCGCCTGTTCCTCCTGTTACTGTAACAGTAGCACTTCCGTTAGTACCGCCATTACAACTTACATTAATTTGTGATGTTGTAGCTGATAATATAGCAGGCTCGGTAATTGTGAAGTTTCTTGTAATCTGACAGTTATTGGCATCAGTTATGGTTACCGTATAGGTTCCTGCAGCCAATCCGGTAGCAGTAGCTGCTGTACCTCCTGATGGAGCCCATGAATAGGTATATCCAGGTGTTCCTCCTGAAACCGTAACCGAAGCAGTTCCGTTAACACCTCCATTACAGCTAGTATTAGTCTGTGATGTGGTGGCTGTCAATGCAGTTGGTTCATTTATTGTAAAACTTCGGGTTGCCTGACAGTTATTGGCATCGGTTACAGTTACCGTATAGGTTCCTGCAGCCAGTCCTGTTGCTGTAGCCGCCGTTCCTCCTGATGGAGTCCATGAGTAGGTATAGGGTGGCGTACCGCCTGTTGGCGTTACGGTTGCCATTCCGTTAGCACCTCCATTACAACTTGCGTCAGTCTTGCTTCCTGTAGCTGCAGATAAGGCTGTTGGCTGGTTGATAGTAAATGTCCTTGTAACCTGGCAATTGTTATTGTCAGTCACGGTTACTGTGTAAGTTCCCACAGCCAGTCCTGAGGCCGTAGCTGCCGTTCCTCCTGAAGGAGCCCATGAGTAGGTATAGGGTGGCGTACCGCCTGTTGGCGCTACCGTTGCCGTTCCGTTGGAACCTCCATTACAGCTCACATCTGTTTTGCCGCCGCCTGTTGCAGCAGATAAGGCTGTTGGCTGGTTGATAGTAAATGTTCTTGTAACCTGGCAATTGTTATTGTCAGTTACTGTTACCGTATAGGTTCCTGCAGCCAGTCCTGTAGCCGTAGCTGCCGTTCCTCCTGAAGGCGCCCATGAGTAGGTATAGGGTGGCGTACCGCCTGTTGGTGCTACTGTTGCCGTTCCGTTAGCACCGCCATTGCAACTTACGTCTGTTTTGCCGCCGCCTGTTGCAGCAGATAAGGCTGTTGGCTGGTTGATAGTATAGATTCTTGTAACCTGGCAATTGTTATTGTCAGTTACAGTTACCGTATAGGTTCCTGCAGCCAATCCTGTAGCCGTAGCTGCCGTTCCTCCTGAAGGAGCCCATGAATAGCTGTAAGGCGGTGTTCCTCCTGTAGCCGCTACGGTTGCTGTTCCATTAGAGCCACCATTACAGCTCACGTCTGTTTTGCCACCACCTGTTGCGGCAGATAAGGCTGTTGGCTGGTTGATAGTATAGGTTCTTGTAGCCTGGCAGCCATTAAAATCAGTTACGGTTACCGTATAGGTTCCGGCAGCCAATCCTGTAGCTGTAGCATTCGTTCCTCCGGATGGAGCCCAGGAGTAGCTATATGGAGTTGTTCCTCCTGTAGCCGCCACGGTTGCCGTTCCGTTAGAGCCACCATTACAGCTTACGTCTGTTTTCCCGCCACCCGTTGCGGCAGATAGAGCTGTAGCAGGTTGGTTAACTGTAGTTGTTCTTGTAATCTGGCAACCGTTGAAATCGGTCACGGTTACTGTATAAGTTCCCGAAGCCAGTCCTGTTGCAGTAGCATTCGTTCCTCCGGATGGAGCCCAGGAATAGCTGTAAGGTGTTGTTCCTCCAGTAGCTGTTACGGTTGCTGTTCCGTTAGAACCTCCATTGCAGCTTACGTCTGTTTTTGTGATGGTTCCGTCCAATGCAGCAGCAGGTTGTGTTACTGCTATGCCTGAAACGGTACCTGTACAGCCATTGGCATCCGTAATTGTTACTGAATAAGTACCTGCTGCTAATCCAGAACGGTCTTCGGTATTAGCCCCGCCAACCCAGTTATAAGTATAGGGAGGTACTCCTCCGGTAGGAGTTAAATTGATTGCTCCGGTACTGCCTCCAAAGCAGGCAACATTTGTTACTACTGTTGTTCCGGACACAACTGCAGCAGGTTGTGTTACATTAATGTTGCTGATTGTACGTGTACAGGAATTAGCGTCAGTAATTGTTACTGAATAATTACCAGCTGCCAATCCGGTACGGTCTTCGGTTGTAATACCGCCACCCCAGTTAAATGTATAAGGTGGTGTACCGCCTGATGGAGTCAGGTTGATGGCACCAGTATTGCCTCCAAAGCAAGCAATGTTAGTTACTACCGTACTTCCGTTAAGGACAGGAGGCTGTGTAATTGTAAAATTACGTGTAGCCTGGCATAAATTAGCATCGGTTACTGTCACGGTATAAACTCCTACACCCAGTCCTGTTGCCGTAGCGTTCGTTCCTCCGGATGGAGCCCATGAATAGGTATATGGAGGTGTTCCTCCTGTTGGAGCTACAGTAGCTGTTCCGTTATTACCTCCGTTACAGCTTACGTTTGTCGAGCCTCCTCCGGTTGTCAATACTATAGCCGGATTTACGCTTACTGTTATTGTTGCACAACCTCCAGGCGTCACACAACCGCCTTCACCACGAACATAATATGTTGTTGTTGTGGTTGGGCTTACAGAAAATGAACCAGTTGTGGTACTTGTTACCAATGTTCCCCCACAGGAGCCAGAATAAACATGCCATGCTGTAGCGCTGTTCAGGCTTCCTGTAATAGTGATGGTCCTGCTGCTTCCATTACAAAGTATGGATGTAGATGCTGTCAATGTAGGAACGGTTGGGCTCGTACAATTAATACATGTCACAGAAGGTGTTGGAAAATTGGAAGGCTGTATAGGAATAGCCGTGGTAGTAGAATTATCATGTATCCAATTACTCGGGTTATTAATTGCAGCACGAAGCGCAATAGAAGTTCCCGTTAAAGTTCCGTTGTATTTTGCATTTGCAAATTCTGGCCCTGGAGCCGGATATAATGAGATGCAATTTACTCCGTTTTCTAAGTCGGTTGGTATGGCTGAATCAGACGTTGCCCATAGAGTGCTGTTACTTCCTGTCGCCGGATTCCATGTTGTTACAGGGTCATACTTTGATGAATTGTAATCTCCATGGATTGCTGAAATAAAAATAGGAGCAACTGGAGCTACACCAGAAGCAGATTGGTAAGCAATAATTTGGTCACCACCGGAAAGATTAAAACTTGTACCCAGTGCAAAAGTAACGCTTCCGCCTCCTGTTACTGTAATTACATCCGGAGCCGTTTCTACAAACGAGATAATCTTGCCGCACGTAATTCCGGGTGGAATAACATAAGCAAGATGCGGTTCGTTTAGGGTATTCATCCATTGGGTTCCGGACCATCCCTGTTCCGTAAAATAGAGCGTCTGTCCGGCAGGAAGGTCATTTAATGCGATAAACGCAAAACCGTCCTGACCACCGGTATTGTAGCCTATAAAGGCGATATCGCCTTTATTCATTGTCTGTGCTTCCGATTTGACTCCGCTCAGGAGGCAAATCATGAAAAACAGGCAGGCTTTAAAAAAAGTAATTGTTGTTTTCATATGATTGATTTAAGGTTTAATGACACAGATAAGCATTGTGCCAGCCTCCCATAGATTGCGGGCGCTGGTCAGACATGATGTTTTGGACGAACTGTCCGTCATTTTTCAAGACAGTTTCAATTTGGATTCCATCGTCTGTAATTTTGAAAATATAGTTGTCAAAGCTGGTTCTGTTGGTTTCCGGATGGAACTGTATTTTTCCTCTCGGGCCTTCCAGTGCTTCTTCCATTTTGTCAATAAGCTGTTCCAGACTCGGAATACTATCGTTGTCTTTTAATAGGTTTTCCAGAATCATTCCGGTTTCATAACCCAGTAAACTGAAAATGTTTGGAGCCTGATGAAATATAGCCTTATGTTTTTCTACAAAGGATAGGTTCTTTTTGCTTCTTAAACTATCCGACCATGAGGATACAATCATAGTGTTCTGAAGAGCCTCCCTGTTTTCTTCCTTTATCTTATCAGATATAGAAAAAGAAGTGAAATAAAAAGGATAGTCTTGGGTCAGTTTGTTTTTAGTAAGATAGGAAGCATGTTCTTCTGCATAGATGCCGCTGTGGAAAGCAAATATGGCGTCTGGTTTTAAAGGAGCCAGAGTCTCCTGCATACAGTCTGCCTCGTTTTCTCTCGGATTCAAAGGCGTGATGTAATGTCCTGAAAATTGACTGTCGTTTTGATAAAGTGCCATTTCAATGGCCTGGTTGATGCCATAGCCTGAATCATAATACGAGGATGAAGTGGCTATGTTTTTGTAATTCTGTGATGCAAAATAAGCGCCTAAATGATAGGAACTTTCGGCAATACCAAATGAATTGATATATACGCCTTGTTTCTTTGGCAGGGCATAAGGAAGTGTTGAACCCATATCCGTAGCCAATAAAAAAAGATTGTGATTTGAAGCGTAGTCATACACGCTTTGGATGTTGCGATGTCCCAAAAAACCAATAAAAATGCTGATATCTTCCTGTAAAGAAAGCTTCTGCATCTTTTCGATAATTATTTTTTCATCTGCGCCAATGCCAATGCTCTCAATAAAAAATTTGACGTCCAGGTCATTTAATTTCATGCCTCGCATAAAATCCCTGTCTAATGATGGGTATTGTTTTGATTGGGGCAACAATATTCCGATTTTCATAAATAATAAAATAAAAGGGGGGAAGTGACTCCCCCATATTAATTAGTTTCTGGAAGGAAAAATTCCTTCAAGAGCAATGCTCGTGTATATTCCAAGGTATGGATTACGTATTCCAAAAGGTATACTTCCCCCTGCAATGCCGGTAGTACCGCTGATTACAGATTTCACACCGCCTACTACATTCGTTCCCGTTGGACTTTCTCTGTAGATTTCCGGCATATTACCTGAATCTCCAAATCCGTTGGAACCACCATCAGTAGTATTGCTTCCATTATTGTTGTTAGTGGCGAGGATAGTGGTAGCAACATGTGCCTGGCCGTCAACCAAAGGGTGAGCGTGCATAGGCATATTGCTTGTTGTTAAAGTCACGTTTTGGGTTCCTCCAATTTCTCCCCAAACAACAGGTGTTAGTCCTGGTCCGTTTCCGGGATGAACAACAGACCTTCCTCTCAAGTCAGGAAGACCGAATGTTGTTTGTCCGTTTCCACCATAGGTAGTACCTAAAAGTGAAAATAATGCAGTGTTTTGAGCAATTGACATGATTTGTCCGTCACAAAATGCCCACCCTCTAGGAGGAAAGTTGAATCCAAATGTCTGAATTTGTCCAAGAAATGGTTCGTACATAGTTTTAAAGGTTTAAGTTAATAGTTGAATTATCGAATTTATTTATTCGTATAGGAAGGTGTAATATCAGAAGAAGTATGCCATAGAAAAATGTTCTCGCAATGTGCGAAAGTTTTTCTTTCCTGAAAGTAAGGGTAACGCTGGAATTTTTTGCTTGAAATAAGCAGTCAACTTTCTGAATAGTAGTTGTATGCATAACAAAAGATTTAGCAGGTTAGTTTTTGGGCATGTCTTTAAAACGCTCTGTTTTTTTGACTTTTCAAAGTTGCAATATTTCAAAAACGCATACAATACCACAATTTTGGTATATTTTTTTATCACTAAATTTGGTGATGCGGGCAGTGGCTTTTTTCTGTCTTGTAGAAATTAAAAAAGAGTGTTTTTTATGACAGTGTGCGAAGAAGTAAAACACGCAGACTGATTAGAGAAAATAACTATTCGGAAGAATATTAAAATGAAATAGAAACAAAAATGTTTACGCCCAATAAATCCCAAAGCATTAGCCAGGAACCTTAGTCCCCCAATCCCTTAATAACTTATCAACTCAGCTTTAAAGCCACTTTTGTTCCCCGTCTGTAGAATCGAGAATTTTAATGCCAAGTACGTCTGCCATATCTTTGGCAACAGCAAGAGCTTCTTTTTTGGAATTGGACTTATATAATGTAATAGGCCTTCTGTCTTCCCAAAAAGAATTGACAATATAGGAATTGCTTGTGAGTGTAGGCCAGTTGGCAGCGGGACTATTTAGTGTTTCGCGTGATTTATAGACAGAAATGTATTCCGTTTTTGGAAAAGATTCCCATTCGCCAAATACAATACCCAGAAAGGAATATAGCTTACGATAGTATTTTTGTTCTGTGTTGATTTCAATTCCCGTACAGACAGAGTTGCTGATAAGCAGGCCAAGGCCAATTATCAGTGCGGCAATTCCAAACGCTTTTTGTTCTTCAGAAAGCAATATAATGCTGGCAAAAATGAAAACAGCAGAAATTATTCTCTCTAAAAAGGGTTTCTTAATATAACGGATATTAGGCACAACAAGAAAAGTTTATGCCTGTTCAAAATCAGAGTCAGGATTCCTCTTGACCAGATTTGAATCGATAATCTTTTTTAGAAAATCCTTATCGCTTCTGAGATCTTGAACTTCACGTTGTAAAATTTCAATAGTTTGGTTTTTGGCATCAACCACATTCGGAATAAATTCACCGTCCGGTTCTTTTAAAATCACGTTATCCGGTTGGAGAAACTCATTTTCGTAAGCCGTGCCTTTAATGAAATAATAAACAGATGCATTTACCGCTTTTGAAACCTCGATTAAAAAATCCAAAGTAATCTCTTTCGATTTGAATCGATTTTGAAGATTTTGAGGAGAAATGTTTAATCTCTTTGCGACTTCAGTCATTTGGATGTCAAGTGATTGTAATTTCTTTTTTAAAATTTTTCCATCCATATGAAAAATAAATTTGTTTATTATAAATTAAATTATTTACTTTGTTTTGTAAAAATGTGTAAATACAACAAATCGTAACAAAACAAACAACGAATATAGAAAAAATATATCGTCACGGCACCCTGTATGCCATTTCTTTACGTAAAAGACAATCGTAAAGTTATTGATTTTTGCCTATTCCATAAGCAAAAAATAAAAAATACTCCCACAAAATTTGCACTGCACGCCAAAACAGATGGAAACGTTACTACTTTATTACGTTTGCCATTCGGGTAATTATTGGTTATTCCGAAATAGGCGAAAACCGTTTTTTGTCATAATTGTAAACAAAAAAGAAGTATAAAAGCAAACGATAATAGTATCTTAATGATATAATCATCATAAATTAATACTTTTATAACTACTTTAAAAACGATATGATTCTGGAAACCAAGACCAAAGAAGTGAGCATGAAACCTGATTTTTTTGACAGAGATATCAGCTGGCTTTCATTTAACCAAAGAGTGCTTCTTGAAGCAGAAGCCAATGACGTGCCGCTTTTTGAAAAAATAAAGTTTCTTTCCATCTATTCCTCCAATCTTGATGAATTTTACAGGGTTAGGATACCGTCATTAATGGCACTCAAAAAAATTTCCAAAAACAAAAAGGAAAATAGCTTTGCCTATCAGCACATTCTGGATAAAATACAGCATATTGTTGACGACCAGCAACGGGTTTTTGGAACAATAATGACCCAAAAGATTCTTCCCGCACTCGAAAAAGAAAAATACCATCTGCTGTACAACGAGCCAATTCCTGAAAACATCCACAACGAAATAACCCATTACTTTTTTAAAGAAGTATTGGCATTCCTGCAGATTGTAGAAATAACAAAGGAAACGGATTTCTTTCCGGAGAATAACAAATTATACAAACTTGTTGTTGTCGAAGAAAATACAGACACACACCAGCTGTTTCTTCTAAACATACCATCAGACGATTTGCCACGATTTTTTGCCGTTAAAAAAGGAGCAAAAACATATATCCTTTTTCTGGACGATATTATCAAATTTGGCTTGAAATTTATTTTCAAAGACCAGAAACTGCCGGCAGATTATAACTTCAAAATAACGCGCGATGCGGCTCTGGAACTTGACGACGAATATGATGAGGCTATTGCCGAAAAAATGGAGAAGAAGATTGCCAAAAGAGATTACAGCTTTGCCACCCGTTTTTTATTCGATTACCGAATGCCGCCGCCTTTTTTACAGTCGCTGATAGATACTTTCAAGCTAAAAGATGCCACGATTGTTCTGGGCGGAAGCTACCATAATCTAAAAGACCTGGCTTCATTACCGCTAAAAAAACAAAGCCTTTCTTATACCGAAATGGTTCCGGTTTCTTTAGACGCCCCTGTAGCAAAGAGTATTTTTGATACCGTTGCAGAAAAAGATCTGATGCTGCATGTGCCATATCAGTCCTACGACAGCGTACTCCGTTTTTTTAACGAAGCTTCCATACATCCCAACGCCGAAGAAATATATGTAACGCTTTATCGCGTGGCAAGTGATTCAAGAATTGCCAATGCACTCATTAGTGCCGCCAGAAACGGGAAGAAGGTGACTGTTGTAGTAGAACTGAAAGCCCGTTTTGACGAAGCTAACAATATAAAATGGTCAAAACAATTGAAAAAAGCCGGAGTTAAAATCGTACACAGCATCCCGTCACTAAAAGTACACGCCAAAATAGCGCTGGTAAAGTTTAAAAAACAAAGTAAACTTCCGTCTATAGGATTATTGGCTACCGGAAACCTGAATGAAAATACGGCCCGTTTTTATACAGACCATATATTGATGACGGCTCATAAGGAAATGCTGAAAGATTTGGAAAAGACTTTCCTTCTTTTGGCTACCATCAAAAAAAATCCGAAGAGATACAAAATGGATTTTAAGCATTTGCTCGTGGCTAAATTCAACCTGCGGGAAAAATTTATTAAACTCATTGATAACGAAATCCAGAACAAAAGAAAAGGACTTGCTGCCGGAATCACCATCAAGCTGAACAACCTGGAAGAAAAAAGCCTGATTGAAAAATTATACGAAGCTTCAAATGCAGGAGTGAAAATCCAGCTGATTGTTCGTGGAATTTGCTGCCTTGTGCCGGGAATTCCGGGCAGGAGCGAAAACATTACGGTTCGCAGAATCGTAGACAGGTATCTCGAACACGGACGTATTTTTGTATTCGAAAATAATGGCAATCCGTTACTGTTTATGGGTTCTGCCGATTGGATGAACAGGAATATATACCACAGGATAGAAGTCTGCTTTCCGTTATATGACCCCATTCTGAAAGAAGAAATGCTCGATATTCTTAAAATTCAGTTAGACGATAATATCAAGGCTTCCTTATTAGGAGCATCGCTCGAAAATATTCCGGGAAAAAATGAAAAAGAACCAACACGTTCACAGGAAAAAATTCACGAATACCTGAAACGGAAATCCTAATCGAGTTCCATTGGATTTTCAATATCGACAAACTCGTTTTCGTTTTTAGAAATCACAATAGTTGCTACACCGTTGCCAATAAAATTGGTAATGGCTCTTGCTTCGCTCATGAATTTGTCAACCCCTAAAAGAAAGGCCAATCCTTCAAGCGGAATTTTGTGAATAGCTGTAAGTGTTGAGGCCAACACAATAAAGCCGCTTCCGGTAACTCCGGCTGCTCCTTTTGAAGTAATCATCAGCAGTCCGATAATAGTCAGTATTTCCCCAAAAGAAAGATGTACATTATATAACTGTGCTAGAAAAATGACACACATTGAAAGATAGATAGAAGTGCCGTCCAGATTAAACGAATATCCGGTTGGCACTACAAGTCCAACGACTGATTTGCTGCATCCCAGTCGTTCCAGCTTATCCATCAGATTGGGCAATGCAGGTTCAGAAGATGAAGTTCCTAACACGATCAACAGTTCGGCTTTCAGGTATTTTATCAGGTCCCAGATTCTCATTTTATAATAACGCATGATACCGCCCAAAATCAAAAAGATAAAAACGGCCATAGTCAGGTAAACGGTAAACATCAGTTTTCCTAAAGGAATCAAAGTGTGCAATCCGAACTTTCCTACTGTATAGGCCATGCCCCCAAAAGCGCCTAATGGTGCCAGGAACATCACAAACTTTAAAGCCTTGAAAACAATTTTTGAGGCTTTGTATAAGGTAGCTACTACAGATTCGCGTTTGCTGTAATAATTGAGCAAAATGCCGCAAACAATAGCCAGGGCTAAAACCTGCAAGGTGAAGTTATCCATGAAAAACTGCCACCAGTCAAATTCAGTCCTTGGATTGGAGGTGTATTTTGAAGCATCCTGAATGTCAAGGCCAGACTTGTCGATTTTTCCGGGTTGGATAATATAAGCCGCTATAATGCCAATAGCCAGGGCGAATGTGGTAACGATTTCAAAATAAATCAGCGCTTTTATCCCGATACGGCCTACTTTTCTCAGGTCACCCATACCGCTGATTCCTAAAACAATAGTAAGAAAAATAATCGGGGCGATAAAAAGCTTGACAATCTGGATGAAAGTATCACCTATGACCTTCATTTTTGTGCCGGTTTCGGGCAAATAATGTCCAACCAAAACTCCGGAAATAATTGCTATCAGCACCCAAAAAGTAAGATTGGTGACTATTTTGAATAAAAGGCCATTATTTTTTGCAATGCTTTCGCCCATAAAAGGAAATTAAAGCGTGCAATTTAAAGTCTTAAAATGAATTGGCTCGCAAAAAGAAGATATTTTTTAGCTATTTCAGCTTTTTCAGGATTTCTTTTGAAGCTAATTTGTATGCCGCCGAATGATTTGGATAATCCTGTGTCAAAATGGTCTTGAGCTCCGGATATATCCAGTCGTTTATTTTTCCAAAAGCATAAAGAGCCCTCATGGCATAAGCCTTGGTGGCTACTTTCTGGTCGCTGATAAGCCAGTCAAAACAGGATTCTACCATCAGTTCCAACTGCTCGTCTGTCAGAAAAATTGCTCCCAACTTTTTCTTTTTCAAATGGTAGGTTGCAGAAAAAAGACATATTTTAGAAACAGAACGTAATGCCCCGTCATGCGAATAGGACGACAGTGTCTTGCTAAAAACATCAAGATAGGGAATAAGCCATTCGATATGCTTTTCAAAAACCAATTCCGAAGTCCAGCAGGCTTTATAATGATTTTTGTTTTTGGTGTCTAACAGCACGCCCATTAAAACAGGCAACAGTTCCGGATTGGCAGAAATACTGTCAGATATTGATTCGCGGCTTTGCCTGTGTGCCGTGCTATTTTCTAATTTTCGGATAAAATCAGAACTCATTTTTATGCTTTTTTAATAACTAGTTCCAAAACTAGACCTATTGCAATGGTCAGGACCGTAAACATGATGAAAAAATAAATATAGGTCAGTATTGTTTTCAAAATGTTCTTTATGGTAGATTGAGTGTCAAAAAACTGATTATAGGTCCAAAAAGCAAGCAGTATATCAATAAACACAGATATTACGGAAAGTAGCAAAATAGTTTGGGTGCCGCTGTAAATATAAAGAAGCGGGAAAAAAATAAATTGAAGCATTAGTTTTTGTCCGGCAATGAAACCGTTTAGCACCAAATGTTCTACCAAATTATAGCCTGTTTTTCGAAAAGCAAGAAAAGAGGCGATTGATAGGAGAGGAATAGTAAACAGGGTAGCCAATGCATAATGTGCAGTAATCCAATCTCCCATAACATTGAATGTCTGACCCGTATCTTCGCCGGTTACATTAGCGGGAATTTCAATATGGAAAAAATGATACAGCAACCCGTAGAAAGAACCGAGCAGGAAGACCAACGAGGTAGGTTTGAAATGGCTGACTCTTTTGCCTTCGATAAATTCCCTGATGGAATGACCGGGTCTCGTAAAAAGTTCTTTGGCAGTAAAAAGCAAACCTTTGTCAAAATGAAAAATGCCATGTTGTATGTCGTGCCAGAGGTAATGAAAATTTATAGGATGCGTGTGAGTAGACTGTCCGCATTCGCTACAGAAATTTCCATTAACTTCGTGTTCGCAATTCTTGCAAATCGGATTCATAGAATTAGGCTGTTTGGAGTAAAAGTATTAAAATAAAATAACAGCCAAAAGTTTATAATGAAAGGTGAGGTAAAAAAAAACTCTGTTAATAACCGTTGTGCCCCTGCGCCTTTGCGAGCAATTATTTCACGCAAAGACGCAAAGGCGCAAAGAGTGGTTTGTCTGAAAACTTATTTTTTAAAAGCCACTCTCCATATCGTATTGCCGCTGTCGTCATTCACCAATAACGAGCCGTCTTTCATAACCGTCACAGCAACGGGACGTCCGTAAACTTCCGCTTTTTCTTCGTTGGCAATGAATCCGGTCAGGAAATCTTCGGGTTTTCCGGAAGGCTTTCCGTTTTTAAAAGGTACAAAAAGCACTTTGTATCCGCTTAGTTTTGAACGGTTCCAGGAGCCATGCTGTCCTACAAAAGCCCCGTTTCTGTATTTAGCCGGAAAAGCATCTTGGTTGTAAAAAGCAAATCCGAGTGAAGCGGTATGTGCACCAACAGAAACATCGGGAACGATAGCTTTGGCAACCAGTTCTTTTCCCTCTCCTTTCATTCTTGGGTCTGCAATTTGTCCGTAATAGGAATAAGGCCATCCGTAAAAACCTCCTCTTTTTACGCTTGTAATATAATCAGGAACAAGTTCGTCACCCAAATCATCGCGTTCGTTTACGGCAGTCCAGAGTTCGTTATTGGCAGGATTCCAATCCATTCCAACAGGATTTCGCAAGCCGCTGGCATAAATTTGTTCTCCGGTTCCGTCAGGATTGATTTCTAAAATATTGGCGCGCCTTTTTTCTACTTCCATCCCGTGCTCAGCATTGTTGCTGGCAGAGCCTACGGAAACATATATTTTTGAACCATCAGCATTGGCAAGCAGATTTCTTGTCCAGTGATTGTTATAACCTCCGGCAGGAAGTTCCAGTATTTTTGTTCCGTTTCCTCTTAGCTTTAAGTCACCTGCACTGTATGGAAAACGAAAAAGACCATCAGTATTGGCTATGTAAAAATAATTATCAAGAATCAGCATCCCGAAAGGCATGTTAAGCCCGTCTTTAAAAATTTCACGGGTCTCAAAAACGCCATCACCATCCTTGTCTCTGAAAATAGTAATTTGGTTGGCGCTTTTAAAAGTGTTGCTTTCCACTACAAAAATATCATTGTTGGGAGCAATATAGGTCCAGCGTGGATTTTTCAATCCGTCTGCAAATTTTGTTACCACAAATCCTTCCGGAGCTTTAGGTGTAACTCCTTCAGGCCACTCTTTCATGCGGCTTATTTTTCGGGCAGATTCTGTAGCATACGGAGCAGGAAGTTCCAAATCGCCCACAGCAGTTTTTACAATAGTAGTACTGTTTTTTACAGGCGGTTTCTTTTCTTGTCCGTTACAGGATAAGAATGAAAAAGCAATGCAGGAAAGTAGGGGTAAAATACGTGTTTTCATAGCTTGGAAAAATTAGTGGTTGTATTTTCAGGATATTGAATTTACTGATTTTAAATTTTTTATCTTCGGAGTTTAAAGAATATTAAAAAACATTTAACAAAAATAAAATTGTAATAAAACTGAAATAAATTGTAAAATAGCTGGATTCTATTTTAGTATATTTGCAACTTATTATTTAATAAAATCATTGTGATACAACTTCACGACAAACATTTTGTTCCTTTCATCAGCGGAAAGGAAATCGATTCAGCTATAGCCAAAATGGCGCAGGAAGTAGCTGAAGACCTGGACGAAGAGATACCCTTATTTGTGGGCGTCTTAAACGGCGCCTTTATGGTGGTTTCAGATTTTATGAAACACTATCCGAAAGCCTGCGAAGTAAGCTTCGTAAAATTAGCCTCCTATGAGGGCACTACTACAACCCATGAGGTGAAAAAACTCATCGGACTTAATCAAGATTTATCGGGAAGAACCGTTGTCGTAATAGAAGATATTGTCGACACAGGAAATACTTTGGTCGAGCTGAAAGCAATGTTTGAGTCCCAAAATGTAAAGCAGCTTAAATTCGCTACCTTATTTTTAAAGCCCGAAGCATACAAAAAAGACATAAAAATTGATTATATTGGTATTGAAATTCCAAACAAATTCATTGTAGGCTATGGCCTGGATTATGATGGGCTCGGAAGAAACATTCCGGAAATATACCAATTGAAAGATTAAGTCGGATTAGAAAATGAAATATTTTGGATTGAAAAACCTGGCATATAATAACTCACAACTAACAAAATGATTAATATCGTATTATTTGGGAAGCCTGGAGCAGGAAAAGGAACCCAGGCTGAATTCTTAAAAAAGAAATACAATCTGACCCATCTCTCAACAGGAGATATTTTTAGGTTCAATATTAAAAATGAAACAGAGCTTGGCAAATTAGCCAAGACCTATATGGATAAGGGAGATTTGGTTCCGGATGAAGTAACCATCCAGATGCTTCAAAGTGAAGTAGATAAAAACCCGGAATCTAAAGGATTTCTTTTTGACGGATTCCCAAGAACCCTGTCACAGGCAAAAGCTCTGGATAACTTTTTGGAATCTAAAAACGAAGAAATAACGGCAACGGTTGCTTTGGAGGCCAATGATGAAATTTTGGTAAAAAGACTTTTGGAAAGAGGAAAAACTTCAGGAAGACCAGATGACCAGGATGAAGAAAAAATCAGAAACCGTTATCAGGAATACAACGAAAAAACAGCTCCTTTAATGGACTATTATAAAGCACAGAATAAATTTCACGCTGTGGACGGAATTGGTTCCATAGAAGAAATTACACATCGGTTAAGTACAGTAATCGATAGCCTTTAACTTAATTTATAAAACTTGGAAATAGCTATAATTTTCTTTTTAATCCTTTTGAATGGTGTTTTTTCGATGTCGGAAATCGCATTGATATCAGCGCGAAAAAACAGGTTGGAAACTTCTGCAAAAAAAGGGAATCCCAGCGCCAAAACTGCTTTGGATTTGGCCAATTCGCCAAACAAATTTTTGTCGACTGTTCAAATCGGAATCACATTAATCGGAATCTTAACAGGTATTTATTCAGGTGATAATATCACTGGCGATGTAAAGATTTTCCTGGACCAGTATGAATTCCTGCAGCCGTATTCAGCAAACCTTTCGGTTGGAATCGTGGTTGTTATTCTGACATTCTTCTCCTTGGTGCTTGGCGAATTGCTTCCTAAAAGAATCGGGCTCAATTATCCTGAAACAATTGCAAAGACGGTAGCCTTGCCTATGAAAGTAATTTCGATAATTACCGCGCCTTTTATCTGGCTTTTGACCATTTCAACAGAATCTTTGCTGAAATTGTTCAGAATCAGGCCAACGGCAGATGGTAAAGTTACCGAAGAAGAAATTAAGGCCATTATCAAAGAAGGAACTGAAGTAGGAGAAGTACAGGAAATCGAACAGGACATCGTGGAACGTGTATTCCATATTGGTGACAGAAAGGTAAACTCCTTGATGACCCACAGGAAATCGGTTGACTATCTTTCATTGGAAGATGACCTTCCTACACTTAAACAAAAAGTTCTGGATGAAATTCACTCCGTTTATCCGGTTTGTGAAGAAAGCCTGGACGAAGTTGTTGGGGTTGTGCTGTTAAAAGATTTGTTTGCCAAATTTGAAAGCGGTGACTTTAACCTTAGAGATATAATGAAGGAGCCGGTCTATTTGATAGAACATACTTCTGCCTATAAGGCATTGGATATTTTCAAGAAAACCAAAGTACACTATGCCATAGTAACAGACGAATACGGAATCACACAAGGTATGATTACCCTGAACGACATTCTGGAAGCTCTGGTAGGTGATGCGTCAGATTTCTATCATGAAGAATTCCAGCTTGTGGCAAGAGAAGACGGTACCTGGTTGGTTGACGGACATTATTCGTTACACGACTTTTTGACCTATTTTGATTTGGATGAACTGATTAACGATTATGAAGTTACGACAGTAAGCGGCCTAATCATGACAGAGCTTTCCTATATACCAAAACAGGGCGAAAAATTAATCTGGAACTTATTTGAATTAGAAGTTATAGATATGGACGGCGTTAAAATCGACAAGGTTTTAGTCCGTTCGCTAAAAGAATAAACAAAAAGAAACAGTATAAAGTTTAAGGTTTAGAGTTGTCAGTATACTGTAGCTTTAAACCTTAAACTTTACACTTTAAATAAAGAAAATGACAGAGGGAAATTTTGTAGATTACGTTAAGATTTATGTTTCTTCCGGAAAAGGAGGAAAAGGGTCGACGCATTTGCATAGAGAGAAATTTATTGAAAAAGGTGGTCCTGACGGAGGTGACGGAGGACGGGGCGGACACGTATATCTGGTAGGAAACAAAGGACTTTGGACATTGTTCCATTTAAAATTTGCAAAACACGTCAAAGCCGGACATGGTGGCGACGGAGGAAGTGCCAGAAGTACAGGTGCTGACGGAGAAGATAAGTATATTGAAGTACCGTTGGGAACCGTAGTGCGCGATAAAGAAACCAACGAAATCTTATTCGAAATCACCGAACACGGCGAGAAAAAGATTGTGGTAAAAGGCGGAAAAGGCGGATTGGGGAACTGGCATTTTAGAAGTTCCACAAACCAAACCCCAAGATATTCGCAGCCCGGGATGCCGGCTAATGAACTGGATATTATTCTGGAACTTAAAGTTCTGGCCGATGTAGGTTTGGTAGGATTTCCAAATGCAGGAAAATCGACTTTGCTGTCTGTATTGACATCTGCAAAACCAAAAATTGCGGATTATCCGTTTACAACCCTAAAACCGAATCTTGGAATTGTAGCCTACAGAGATTTCCAATCGTTTGTAATGGCAGATATTCCCGGAATTATTGAAGGTGCTGCCGAAGGCAAAGGACTGGGGCATTATTTCCTGAGACATATCGAAAGAAACTCAGTATTGCTGTTTTTGATTCCTGCTGATGCAGACGATATTAAAAAAGAATATGAAATTCTTTTGGATGAGCTGCGACGCTATAATCCGGAAATTTTAGATAAGGAACGCTTTATCGTAATTTCTAAATCAGACATGCTTGATGAGGAACTGAAAGCAGAAATGAAAGCACAGTTGGACAAAGAGTTTAAAGGCTTGAAATACCATTTCATATCGTCAATAGCAAACCAGGGATTAGTAGAATTAAAAGACAAACTTTGGCAGATGTTAAATGCTGAAGAAAATCAGTAATAAAGACAAACAAATATAAAAGGCGACCATCAGGTCGCCTTTTATATTTTATTTTCGTCTATCCGCTTGAAAAATCATCTTTATAGGCGCCAACAGGCAACTCCTTATTGTTGATGAAAACAGAGTAATTATAAGTTGGTTCGATTTGTTTTACCTACACTTTAGTGTAGTATGCATTGCCGTATTCCAAATTTACATTTCAGATATCAACCAGCCCTGATGTAAGGCCAAGCTGCGTTATCAATAAGGAAAGTGTCTTTCAGGATATTGTAATTGACGACAGCCAGAACGCATTGCGAAAAGCAATAGAAGTGATACAAAAAGAAAAATTGAAGCATCTGCAAGGATGCTTTTTTTATGAGTTTAAAATGGTTGATATAAATTTTTCAGGCACGTAAACCGAATGTGAATTATTCGTTATTTTTGTGTGAACAAACGTTTTACTTCGATTCCCCACCGCTTCTTCTGGAACCACAGAATTAGTTTTAGGACTTGTTTTGCAGAAGAACATAATAGAGTTAGATTTTATGAAAATCAACTGGAAAAATGATTTTACCGTTATGCTGTTGCGGCTTTTGGTCGTTTATGTCGCATTCATGCTCGGAAGATTTATCTTTTATTTTTTTAACGACCACCTGATTGACCCTATCCACCACAAGGATATTTTTTCTTTGCTTCGCGGAAGCCTGATGTTTGATACGGTTTCCATACTTTATCTGAATTTGCCTTTTATATTTTTGTCGCTGTTGCCTTTTCGGTTTCGGGAAAAAGAAAACTATCAGAAAAGGCTTTTCTGGGTTTACATGATTTCAAACAGCCTCGGGCTACTGGTCAATTTTGCGGATGTGTTTTATTATCCATACAAACAGTCCCGATTGGTTTTAGGAGATTTGTTTTTGGTTAAGGAAGACAGTTTCTCACTTTTGATACTCGACTTTATGGTTGACTACTGGTATGGCTTTATCTTCTATTTTCTTGTACTGGCTATGCTTTGTGTGGGCTATAGGCGTATAGGATATGAAAAATCCATATTATCAAACAATAGAGATTACTATGTGGTTAATTCGGCATATCTGGGTGTAATGGTTTTTCTAACCGTTTTTTTGGTGAGGGGAGCCAGTCTTTCAAAAGCTTCTTTCCCCATTTCGATGAGCGATGCTTTTCTTTATACAAGCAATGCTTCCCATACTTCCTTGATATTGAGTAATCCTTTCTGCCTTTTCAGGACAATAGGTAAATCTAAAAAAGTGCCTAAGCTTGAATATTTTGATAAAAGTACTGCCGAAGCTTATATGCCTACAACACACATGCCGTCGTCTTCAGGCAAATTTAAGATTGACCGGAATACCAATGTTTTTATCATAATTTTAGAAAGCTTCGGAAAAGCCCATATCAAAAGCCTTTCCGACCAGTTCAAGCCTAAACAGGAAACGCATACGCCGTTTTTAGATTCGCTCTTTAATGAAGGCTATCTCTTTACGAATGCGCATCAAAACGGCTACCGGTCTATGGATGCCTTACCTGCTATTTGGGCTTCAATTCCTACTTTCAAAGAACCGTTTCTTTCATTGCCAAATTCTGTTGCCGATTATCATGCGTTGCCGGCCTGTATGAATGAAATGGGCTACCATACGGCTTTTATGCACGGTGCCGTAAAAGAATCGATGGGATTTGTGTCTTTTGGAAAAAACCTCGATATTAAAGAATTCCAGTCCAGAGAAGAGTATGAAGAAGCAAAAGGAGATGATGACTTTGATGGGAAATGGGGGATATGGGATCATAAATTCTGGCCTTTTGTTCACGAAAAAATCAACGTGATGCCAAAACCTTTTTTTACGACTGTTTTTACGCTTTCATCCCATCATCCGTTTAGTATTCCGGCAGAACTTAAAGGCAAATTTGCAGAAGGAACGCTCCCGATACACCGTGTGATTAAATATTCTGATTATGCGTTGAAGACTTTTTTTGAAGGAATAAAAAAGGAACCGTGGTATAAGAACACTCTTTTTGTTATAACGGCAGACCATGCTTCCGGGGCAGATTCGCCAAAGTTTTTAAAGCCGCCTTTTGATTATTCTATTCCGATTTTGTTTTATCATCCGGGAAAAAACTTTAAAGGAACAGATGATAAAATTATGCAACATATAGATATCATGCCCACACTTTTAGGAATGCTTGATTATGATAAGCCTTATTTTGCTTTTGGTAAAAATCATTTTAATAAAGAGGAGCAGGAAAATCATTTTGCAATTAATTTTTCAAATAGCGCCTTTAACTGCACAACCGATTCCTATTATTACCAGTTCAATGAAAAAGACATCTTGGTCAAATCCGATTACAGAAAAGACCCGTTGTGGAAAAATAATCTTCTGAAAAGTAAAACCCCTCAGGACAAAAAAAATGTTTTGTACTTCAAGGCATTTATTCAGCAGTATTATTCGCATCTGAACGAGAGAAATTTTCTGCCGCAACAAAAAAGCAGGAAAGCAAAGGAAATAGCAGGTCGTGATGAAGATATCATATTAAAAGGGCAGGAAACAAGAAGTCTAAAACAAAAGTTAAAATTGCGATAACGATTTAGTTTTCTCATCGTTTATAAGTCTAAAATTCCAAAATGGAGTTATATTCGCATCGCAAAAATATATGTCAGGCAGTCAAAATGTAACAAAAAATCATTTTATGCGACTACTCACATACCTATTAAACTTTAAATACTAATAAATGAAAAAAATTATTTTATCCTTAATTACAGCTATACTGCTTGTTCCTACAACAGTAAAGGCTGACGAAGGGATGTGGTTCCTGATGTTCATTGAGCGTTTGAATCACCGTGACATGCAAAAAATGGGATTGCAACTGACTTCTGAGGAAATCTACAGTATCAACCATTCAAGTATTAAAGACGCAATTGTTCAGTTCAATGGTGGCTGTACTGCAGAAATTATTTCTAATCAAGGTTTGGTTTTGACTAACCACCACTGTGGTTATGATGCGATTGCTGAAGTTTCTACTCCAAAAGACAACTATTTGAGAGATGGTTTCTGGGCAAAAGACAAGAAATCTGAAATCAAGCCAAACTCACTTTATGTACGTTTCTTTGTGAGAATGGACGATGTTTCAAAAAGAATTCTTTCTAAAGTAAATGACGGCATGAGCGAGGCTGAGCGCGAAAAAGTAATCAACCAGGAAATTGCTAAAATCCAAAAGGAAAATGACGAAGGAGGAAAGTATACTGTTTCTGTTCGTTCTTTTTTCCAGGGAAATGAATATTACTATTTCGTTTATCAGGACTATAAAGACGTTCGTTTAGTTGGAACTCCGCCGGAAAGCATTGGAAAATTCGGAGGTGACACAGACAACTGGGAATGGCCACGTCACACAGGAGATTTCTCTATGTTCAGAGTTTATGCTGACAAAGACGGAAATCCTGCTGAATATTCTCCGGACAACGTTCCGTTAAAGCCTAAGCACCACTTGCCAATCAGCTTGAAAGGTGTTCAGGAAAATGATTTTGCTATGATTTTAGGTTATCCGGGTAGAACAAACCGTTGGATGCCGGCCGGAGGAATTGAGCAAAATGTAAAATTTGCATACCCTGCATGGGTTGAAGGTTCTAAAGCAGGTATGGACGCTATGAAATTCCACATGGACAAAAGCGACCAGGTTCGTTTAAACTACGCTTCTAAATATGCTTCTGTAGCAAACTATTGGAAAAACCGTCAGGGAATGATTGATGCATTGACAAAGTTCAAAACTGCCGCTACAAAACAAAAAGAAGAGGCTGAGTTCAACAAATGGGCAAACAAGCCGGAGAACAAGCAAAAATATGGTGATGTAGTTGCGACTATCAACAATTACTACAAAGCAACAAACGAAAAATCAAGACACGATAACTACCTGATTTCTATTTTAAGAAACAGCAGCCTGGCTGGTGGTCCTGCAAGTTTAGGAAACGGAATCGCTGCTTATGCCAAAGAAAATGATGCTAAGAAAGCAGAAATGCTTCCAAGACTTCAGGCAGCAATTGAAGGTGTTTACGAAGGTTTCTACCTTCCATTGGAAAGAGATGTATTGATTGCAGAATTAAACCTTTATGCTAAAAAAGCAGGTTACAAACTTGACCCGTTCATTGAAGGGCTAGCCAAAGAAAACAACAATGACTTCACGAAATTTGTAGACGAGGCTATCGCAGAGAGCGCTTTTGCTACAAAAGAAAAAGCTGAAGCATTTTTGAAAAATCCAAATGTGGATGCATTGAAAAATGATAAGTTGTATTTACTTTCATCTAGCATTTTGGCTACTTACAGAAGCAAGCCGGAAGATTTGGCGAAGTTAGAAAATGATTTCCAAAAGTCATTCCGTCTTCTTGTAGAAGGATTGCGTGAGTCTAAACTTAACAAAATCAAATATCCGGATGCAAATTCAACTTTGCGTCTGACTTACGGTAAAGTTCGTGCATTACCTGCTGATAAGAGAAATGATGCAAAAATCAACAACTATACTACACTTCAGGGAACAATCAAAAAATACAAGCCAAACGACCAGGAGTTTGATTTGCCTAAGAGATTGATTGAATTGAACGATAAAAAAGATTTCGGGCCATATGCTGATAAAAAAGGATATATGCCTGTAAACTTCCTGACAGACAACGATATTACAGGTGGTAACTCAGGTTCTCCGGTATTGAATGGAAAAGGAGAGCTTATTGGTGTAGCTTTTGACGGTAACATCGAAGCTATGGCCGGTGACGTAATCTTTGATTCTAAACTGCAAAGAACAATCAACGTTGATATCCGTTATGTTTTGTTTATCATTGACAAATATGCCGGTGCAAAACATATCATTGACGAAATGACAATCGCAAAATAATTTTCAGATTAGTTATTAGTTCAAATAAATTAAAAAGCCGTTTCAGTTTTGAAACGGCTTTTTTTATTCCTGTTGTTAAGAATCTATTCTTCTATTTTTACACGAATTCCTTTGCTATGGCTTGAGAACTCTGGGGCATACATGCTCTGAATTGTTGTGATGCCGTTTGATAATTCTCCGGGATTATTGACCCTGATGTCATATTCCAGTACATATTTTCCTTTACTGATGTTGTCAAAGAAGAAATGGGTAGCTGCATCTTTTGTGCTCATGTAGTATCCCAAACCGCCTTGCCATTTATATTCAGAAAGTACATCCACAGGTTCAAAGGCTGCTGCTCTCATGTCTTTCAGATGTATAAAATCCATATCGTCTTTGGCATAAATAACCAATCGGACGGTTACCAAATCTCCAACCTTAAGCGCTTTCTTATTCGTTATTTTCTGGAGCTCTTTGCCTTTATCTGTATTTCCCTTGATGTATAATTCTTTTTCAATTGAAAGCGGACTGTCCTGACTGGACTTTATCTTATCCAAATCTTCAAAATATTGCCAATAAAAGCCTCCATACCCGGGTATGCTACTTTTGTTATTGATGCTTATAGCGGACATGTCTTTAGTGATTTCATCCGCTTTCCAACTCATCTTGATATAGCCGCTCTCCGCCTCTTTTTCATTTTGGGCTAATTTTTTAGTCACGATTTTTTCATCGCCCAGCTTTATGACTGTATTGTCCTTGACAGAAAGCCAATCTTCTCCGTGGAGCAATAAGGCATATATGGCTTCGGTTGTAGCCTTGGTGGTATTCCATGATTTTGTTTGCCGGTTTTTGAGCAACCATACTTTCATCGCTTCAACCGATTTTTTCTCATCCCCAATTTCGCTGAAAGCTTCAATCAATAAGGCTTGTGTTTCAACAGGTGCCTGATACCAATACCAGCCTGCTTTATTGTTAAGCCAATACATTCCGTTTTCTTCGTTATTTATGGCTGTCTCTTTTAAGCTCGTTATTATTTTTTTTGCAGTTTCCTTTTCTCCAAAACGATTTAGTGCCAATGTGGCCATTGCTTTTTGATACAATCCATATTCCATCCAATGTTTCTTTGCGTAGTCAAGGTGTTTTAAGATTGCTTTTTGAAGACTGTCGTTTACTGGATAGGTGTTGGTGTAAAAACTTCTGGCATATAAGTAATGCAAATCATTGTAGATATCATAATTCCAGATTTTGTTTTTCTTTTGATTGATTTCTGCATTTTTGTTTCGGGCTAAAAACTTCTCATCAATAAAAGGAACTGCTTTGGCCGTAATTCGCCTGAATTTCTCAATATTTTGATTTGAGATTTTTAGTTTTTCGAGATGCCCCAGTCCCGTAACAATATGACGTGTAATGTATTCATTATCATTTCCACCGCTAAACCAAGGAAAACCACCACTTGGTGATTGTTTACGGTCTAACTTTTCAAAATTGTCATTGATATCCGTTTTCATTTTTTCTAAATCGAACAACAATGCCAGATTTTTCTTTTGCTGTTCTTCATTCTCGGTGTCTTTTGCCCATGGCGTTTCGGCTAAAATCAGTGATTTTAATTCTTCGTTCTGCTCTAATTTTGAAATCGGATTTCCTGCTTTTTTCCAGGCATCGAAAACGGCCGCAATCTTTGGATTGCCGGTTATAATTTCATTGGCTAAAGTATTGGCGTAATATCTTGAGAAAACCTGTTCGGCACATTCATGTTCATATTCCATCAGGTAAGGCAATGACTTGATGGCATACCAGGCAGGATTTGAAGTATATTCCAGAGTAAGCAAATGGTTTCGCAATGTTGCAGATTGGTTGTTTTTAAAGTTTTCAAAAACATATTCCTTTTTAGTGTTGCCGGGAATCCAAAGCGGTATACTCTCAGTCACCAGCATAGTATTGGTCAGGACAGGAAGTATGTTTTCTTCACCATCTGTAAAATCTCCGGCTTTTGCCAAAATTTTATACTGCACGCCTTGTAATCCTTGTGGTACGAATAATTTCCAGCTTACTGTTGTATTGCCATTTGCCTTGATATTAAAATTTTTGACATTGTCTGAATTCAGCATTTTTGCATCTATTGGCTCCATAGTTACTGCATCAAAAAGTTGTAGTATGGCGATTCCGCTTTTTGGATCGGAAGTGATGTTTGAAATTTTTGACGTAATTACGATGGTATCATTTTCTCTTAAAAAACGAGGGACGTTTGGAAGTACCATCAGGTCTTTTTGGGTAATAATAAAATTTTCCAAATATCCGGAAACTGCTTTTTTAGTATGGGCAAAAAGCCTTAGCTTCCATTGAGTCAGTGCTTCCGGCGATGTGAAACTGAATTTTAGATTTCCTTTACCATCAGTTTGCAATTGAGGAAAAAAGAAAGCCGTTTCTGAAAGGTTTTTTCGGGCTTTTACTCCAGTCAGGGCTTCCAGTGATTTTTTTGTAGTGATTATTACAACACCATTTGAAGCTCTTGAGCCATAAAGTGAAGTCGCCTCATTGCCTTTTAAGAAATTTGCAGAAATAATATCTTTTAGATCAATAGATCGATATTCGTCTTCTCCAACAGGTACACCATCAACAATAAATAATGATGCTTTGCCTGAATTTATTGAGCCATTACCGCGAAGAAAAATGGTAGTATCATAGCCCGGCTCACCACTCCCGGAACCGATATTCAAACCAGAAACCATACCTTGTAAGTTTTGAATTACTGAAGCATTTGATCTTTCTTCAATTACATCAATAGTATTAAAATTTACTGCTGCTAAACTTCTTTTTCTTTTAGTAGTTGCATATCCCGTCACGATAACTTCATTAAGAAATTCATCTCTGGCATCCATGTCAACATCTATGACACTATTATTGATATAGATGAATTTTTCTCTGAACCCAACAAAATTAAATTCAAGGATTTCGCCAAATATGGCCTTTATTTCATATTTTCCGTCATAATCGGTTTGAGTTCCTCTATCTGTTCCTGACACTATAACATTAACTCCGGGTAAAGGCATGCCGTTTTCCATAACAACTCCTGAAATGGTTTTTCCATTAGACAGTACTAACTTTTCTATTAAATATTGCTGATACCGTAAGTCGTTCTGCTCTGATCCCGTAAAATTAAAACCAAACCAGTTTAAGTCATTTCTTTGCGTACTGAATGAATAGTGTTTTTGTTTTAGATTTTTAAGTTCTGTAGTATTTTCACCAATACCTAAAATCTCTATTCTTGGTGTATTGTTGTAATTATAATCATTGAATTTAAAATCCTTATCCCATGCTTTTTTTCCAAATTGATCTAATGAAGCATCATACATAGAAGCTAGGACTTCTGCCATATTTCCTTTTTTGTCTTGATTTTTGATTAAAAAAGACCATGTTTCGCTGTTTCCGGGTTCTATCTTATTTCGAAGATTAATAGTTTCTATAGCAAGATTTTCTTTGTTTTCAGGAAGAGGGACATTTATTTTTTCTTCAAAGATTTGATTTTCCCAAATAAATCGTGTTATTATTTTCAGATCTTTTGTCCAATCTTTTTCTATTGGTATGCGTATTGTTTTTTCATTGCCTTGCAGTTCTATTATCTTATCGAAAATAGAATTACTGTCATAAAAAGCTTTAGTGTCAACATATAATAATGATGTAGCTGTTGATAACTGCAAGTCGATAAAACCGTCTTTTTTAGGATTATTGTTTTTTATTTCTGAAATGAAAAGTTGTTTGTCTGCGACTTCTTTATCAGCGTTATTTATTAAATAGAAATTTGATTTAGTTTCTATATCTTTTCCTGAAACATCTTTTGCGTTGAAAAATAATATATACTTACCCGACTTCCATTGGTTTAGATTTTCTAAGGTTATTTTTTTTGTCGTTTCAGTGTTTATCTTTTTAGAGTAAACCAGTTTGTCTTTTTCCCAGTTTTCAGCATAATCTGCGTCTTTATAAGGATCAGTTGGGAATAATTTCACAAATTCATTCTCAGGAATAGTTTGGATTTCAGGAATTGCCCAAGGGCGTTTTTTTAAAACCCTGTTTGGAGATTTTAATTTGTAAATTTTAATTTCTCCATCTGTCGGAATAAATTGTTCGTTGAGATTCTTACTATTTAAAAGGATTGGTTGTTTTGCCTGAGCATTTATGACCTCAGGAGTGGTAACGGCCAATACTAAAGAATGGTAACCTACTTTTACTTCAGTTTCACTACTTCTGGTTTCTCCATTGACGTCTGTAATAGATGCATATATCCTGTAATTAAAAATAGGGAGTCCTTTTGGGTCAAAGTTTTCAGTTGGAATAGCAGTGAAATCAATTTTAAAGTTTCCATTATCATCTGTTTTCGTTTCACCACTTGCTATTTGTGTAATGTTATAATTCTGGTGAAATCTTTCATAATACCATTCGGAATAGTAGGTACTCCTATTTATTGTATAAGAAACTTTTACGTCGGAAATATTTGAGCCTGCAAAAGCTGTCGCTTTACCCTTGATTTTTACCTTTTGATTTACAATAAAGTTTTCTTTAACAGGATCAAAAATTATTTCGAATTTCGGACGTTTGTATTCTTCTACATTGATATAAATTTCGCTTCTTTGAAATTCAGACATTTCATTATTGAAATGCTCGTCTATAGAAGCAGTAATCAATACATTACCAATCAAAATGTTTTTTGGAATTTGAAACTCCCCAGCGATTGAGCCAAATTCATTAGTTTTTAACCGGGATTTATAAACTTCCTCATCGTTCCTGTTTTTTACTACGATAGTTACATATTTGTCCGGAACAGTGTATGTTTTTTCATTTTTGCTTTCAAACAAAATTCCCTTAAAAAAGATATTTTGCCCAGGTCTGTAAATGGCCCTATCGGTATATAGACTTACTTTGGATTTGATTTTTATTTTCTCACGATCATCTCGCGAATAGTAATATGAATCATGATATTGAGTAAGTGTATCGTTTTTAAATATAGCCTGAATCTTCTTTATGTCTCTTCCGTTTAAATCGTCTTCTTGATTTGTTGTTATTCCAATTTTATTCGTTTTTTTCAAATAAATGCTGTCAATTTTTATACTTACATCTTGAATTGGCTTACCTGTTTTTCTATGTAATACCTGAATCTTTTCCTGCTTTCCGGACCACGAATATGCCATAAGCATTTCAGAAGCATTTAAGATCGTATAAGCGTACTCTGAGTTTTCAGTTATGCTGTCTTTTTGTATATTCATTATCAAAAGATAGGAGCCAATCTCAATTTTCGGAAGAATTATTTCTGTTGTGTATTGAAAATAATCATCTTTTTTTGGCAGTATACTTTCAAATGTTTTATAAGCTTTGTTTTTATTTGCAAAATCGATAAAAAGACTATCGCGATCTGCATAGTTCTTATCTTCTCTCCGACTATCATAATCCCTGTCTTCATCGTATCTGTATGCCCATTCATTCGGGATTTTATATAACGATCCATAAATAGTATCTGCATTTTTGAATTTAACCAATGCTTTGTTTGTTTGGTTTGGTATCAGGTATTTTTCAGTTGTAATGTTTAAGTATTTTTGAGAAATCGACCGTTTAAGTTCTTTTGCCATTAAAAGGTAGGGTTCTTGCTTTTGAGAAATTATTTCCTCGCATATAGTAATTGCCTTCTGGTTGTAATCAGGATGTTTTTCTTTTGAGGCATTTTTATTGTAGACAGTCGCCATTTCATATAAAAAAGCGGCTCTAAGTTGATTGTTTTCCTTTGTAAATTTTTCAAGCTGATCCAAATATTCTTTTGAATCATTTCGGGTGTTGTATATATGTTGAACCCTTTTTAAGATTGTTTTTGAAAGGGCTAATGAGTTATTTTGTAATGCATAACTTCTTTCCAGTTTTTGATAAAAGAAGAGTTTTTTATAAAAAAAACTCTTGATAAGTGGTTCAATTTTAATTTTTTGAAAGACACTGGTTTCACCATATAAGTCTTGAATGTTGTTTTTTAAGAATGAATTTTCTTCTTCAGACAAACCGCCATAATAATAGTATTTTTGCAGGTATTTTTCTGTAAGGAAGTCATATAGGGACTTGTTTAAGTCAGCTTCGTGTTCTGTGAGGGTGAAAATTTCTTTGTAATCATTTAAAGGAGTCTTTAGTAAAATAGCATCGTTTTCAATGCTTTTTTCATAAGCCATATCAATTTCCTTTTTGAAATCGTTAATAGCCCATGTTCTAAAATCAGGGTCAACTATGCTGTCACTGCCTGTCCTGTTTTTTAAATAATAGTTTTTAGCATATAAATAATCCCTTAATAATTGTCCATAGATATAGTTGAAGATTGATTTAGTAGGTATGTCCTTTGCTTGTATTTCTTTCTGAAGATTTTTGATGATTTTATATTGAGCCTCTTCTTCAAGTGTCATCATGAACTTGGATTGATAGATAAAAGTCCTGATTATTTCTGCCTGATCATTTTTCTTTCGGGCTTTGATGTAAATTTTGTTCAATTCCTCTGATGCGGATTTTATTTTTCCGTCGTATTCGTACTCGTATACTTTATTCCAGTTTTTATCAAAACTTTGGGCTGCGATTGATAGAGAAAAGAATAGTGCTAATAATCCAATAATTTTTTTCATAAAGAAGGTTTTTATATAATTAAGGGAGTATAGTTTTTATAAAAAGGTTGGAAGCCTCCAAAAAAATAAAATTGGAGCCGTATTTGTCACCAATATACTACTTTTATTTATTCTCCAAAACACATAAAATCCATCCCGCTATTCCAAATCATTTTCCTATTTTTGGAACACTAAATCAAGTCTGTTGAAACATTTCTTTTTAATCTTATTCTTATTTCCGTTAGCAGTCTTTTCGCAATCAGAATTTGCGAAAGGAGCGCAGTTTTTTGATAAAGGGAATTATGAAAAGGCCAAAGAAATATTTACAGCTCTTTATAAAAAGAACCCTAAAGATGTCAGTGTCATTGAATATCTGGGTGATATCGAAGCACATGCCAAAAAATGGGAGGAGTCTTTAGTATATTATGAAAAGCTAAAAGAATTAAAACCTTCTGAAGCTAATTATTATTATAAATATGGAGGCGCTCTTGGAATGAAAGCTAAAGAGAGCAATAAATTTAAGGCTCTTGGGATGATTGGCGATGTGGAAGATTCTTTTAAAAAAGCTATTGAGCTAAATCCGAAGCATATTGAATCAAGATGGGCATTGGTGGAATTGTACCTGCAACTTCCTGCTATTATTGGAGGCAGTGAAAGAAAGGCGCAAAAGTATGCTGACGAACTAATGACACTGTCTGCTGTTGATGGTTATCTCTCAAAAGGACATATTGCTGAATATTTTAAGAGATATAAAGAAGCAGAAAAAAACTATAAAAAGGCAATTGAAATTGGCAAATCAAAAACAACCTACAAGAAATTAGCCGATTTGTATAAAAATAAAATGAAGCAGCCGGAAAAAGCCAAGGCTGTTTTAGAAGAATATGCTGAAATAAGCAAAACATAATTAATATCCTATCCATATATTTGAATAGATGAGAACACATTTTATAGCCATTGGAGGCAGCGCAATGCACAATCTTGCCATTGCATTACATGAAAAAGGATACCAGGTGACCGGTAGTGATGATGCTGTTTTTGAGCCTTCCAAAACACGTTTGGAAAAAAGAGGACTGCTGCCTGAAGAGTTGGGCTGGTTTCCTGAAAAAATCACTTCAGATATTGATTCGGTTATTTTGGGCATGCATGCCAAAGCTGATAATCCGGAACTTTTAAAAGCACAGGAATTAGGATTAAAGATTTTTTCATATCCAGAGTTTTTATACGAGCAGTCAAAAAATAAGACAAGAGTAGTAATTGGCGGTTCGCATGGAAAAACTACCATTACTTCCATGATTTTGCATGTTATGCATTACCATGGCATCAATGTAGACTATATGGTTGGAGCGCAATTAGAAGGTTTTGATACGATGGTGCATCTAACAGAAGAAAATGATTTTATTGTTCTTGAAGGAGATGAATATTTATCATCTCCAATGGACAGAAGACCAAAATTTCATCTCTATCAGCCCAATATTGCTTTGATTTCAGGAATTGCCTGGGACCATATTAATGTTTTTCCAACCTATGAAAATTATGTGGAACAGTTTGAGATTTTCATTCAAAAAATAACCAACGGAGGGATTCTTGTCTATAACGAAGATGATGCAGAAGTAAAAAGGGTAGCGGAAGCAGCTACGAATCCTATCCGCAAAATTCCATACACAACGCCAAATTATACAGTTGAGAATGGAATAACATTGCTTGAAACTCCGGAAGGAAATATGCCAATTGAGATTTTTGGAGCCCACAACCTGAATAATCTGGCCGGTGCCAAATGGATATGTCAGAATATGGGCGTTGACGAAGCCGATTTTTATGAGGCGATTTCCAGTTTTAAAGGAGCTTCAAAACGTTTGGAGAAAATTGCGGAAAATAAAAACAATGTAGCCTATAAAGATTTTGCACATTCGCCGAGCAAAGTGGCTGCCACTACAAAAGCGGTGAAAGAACAATATCCGGACAGAAAACTGATTGCCTGTCTGGAATTGCATACCTACAGTAGCCTGAATGCTGAATTCCTGAAAGAATATGAAGGAGCCCTTGATGCTGCAGATGTAGCGGTGGTTTTCTATTCGCCGGATGCCGTCAAAATCAAACAACTGGAAGAAGTAACCTATGATCAGATTGCAAAATCATTCAATCGCGAAGACCTGATTATTTACACCAATCCGGCTGCATTTAAAGAATACCTTTTCCACCTTAAATTTGATACGGAGAAAATTGCATTATTGCTAATGAGTTCCGGAAATTATGGAGGACTTAATTTTGATGAGGTAAAAACGCTTCTATAAATAAACTATGATGATTAGCGGAACTGTTATTCCTTTCAGAAAGCAGGTCCGCTTACTTTTTAAATTGGTAGTGTCCTGTTATTTTATATTGGAAAAGGCAATCTTCCAAAACCTGGCCGGCACCAACATTATGCACAATCAGGTTCCGTTTCCCATCAGCTGATTTTCGATTGGTCACAATTCCAATATGGGGCATTTTATCATTGATCATCCAGGTTACCAAATCGCCTGTCTTATAATCTGAAGCTTTATCGGTTACTTCTAAACTTTTACCGAATCGTGTGAAGAAAACCTGAAGATTAGGTACTCTTCTATGGTCAATATTGGGATCTGTTTTTTTGAGTCCCCATTTTTGAGGGTATTTTGAGAAGTTTTTTTTCATGTCTTCATGTACTTCTTTCTGCAGGTCAATCCCCAGTTTTCTGTATGCCCTGATAACAACGTCTGTACAAACGCCTTTTCCTTTCGGTACATCGCCGTTAGGATAGCTGATGGAAAAATAGCCTGGGTCATAGACGACCTTGTCTTTAGTCAGCGTAATTGCCGCATCCGAAAGTTTCTCCGGAAAACTTTTTTCTATAATAGCGGTAATGAAAAGAAAACAGGTAAAAGAGATGAAATATTTCATGGCAGTTATTTTTTAACTATAACGGCAGATGTATGATATATCTTATAATTTCGGTTAAATTTAATAGGGGTATTTTTTTATAGTATATATTCGTATATTCACTTATTAGATTTAATTTCAACGCCATGCAGGGAAAAGAAGCGAAAAAAACAAAAACATTTCCAATCAAGGATTGGGCAAAAGATGACAAACCAAGAGAGAAACTAATGCATAAAGGGCAGGAAGCACTAAGCAATGCAGAGCTTATAGCTATCCTGATACGTACCGGAAATCATACCGAAAGTGCTGTAGACTTGAGCAAGCGAATTTTGGCAGATGCTAAAAGTCTAAATGGGATAGGAAAGCTATCTATTGAAAAGCTCCTCACTTATCACGGCATTGGAGAGGCAAAGGCGATTACAATTCTTGCGGCTGTTGAATTGGGCCGAAGAAGGCGCTCTGAAGAAGCCGTGCCATCGAGGAGAATTGCTACAAGCAGGGTGGTTTTTGAAACGATGCAACCTGTAATAGGTGAACTTGCACATGAAGAATTCTGGATCCTATTTCTTAGTAACTCCAATAGAATTGCTCACAAATGGAGATTGAGTAAAGGTGGAATGACAGGAACCGTAGTGGATGCCCGCCTTGTTTTTAAAATAGCAATTGAGCATAATGCAACAGCAATAATTCTGGCACACAACCATCCTTCAGGGGTATTATATCCAAGTGAATCTGACAGAATAATAACTAAAAAATTAAAAGCAGCAGGAGAAAGCCTCGACATACGGGTTTTTGATCATGTGATAATTACCGAAAATGATTATTACAGCTTTGCAGATAATGGTATTTTATAGATTTGAGAAGTGCAACATCCTTGCAAGGATGTTGCACCAGATCAGGTTCTTATTCCAAACTAAAAGCAAACATGAAGTCACCGGATCCAAAAAAGTACTCTCCTGAAGCGAGATTTTTAACGACTAAGTAATAATAGCCGTCTTTTACTTTTTCAATCGTATAATTAATCTTGTCGAATGAAGTTGATGTGCTGGTTGCTTTTGCTTTCGTGGTAATCAAAACCCTTTTATCTTTTCGGATTTCAAATTTTACTAAATCAAAAACAGAAGTCGGATCGGTTCCGGGATTTACTTTAACAATGAATTTTAAAGTGCTTTTGTTTTTAATGGTAACAGACGATTTGATTCCGTTTAAATAAAAACCGCCCTCCGCACTAAATAATCCTTTGGCCTTTGCCATAGTGTTGTATTGTGATTTCTCCAACTCAATCAGCTCATTTGTGGCGGCATTGAAATAGGCCGGCTTGTCATTAAACTCGGGTAATTTGGTTTGGGCTTTACCATATACAGATGATAACAGCAATAGTAATATGCCAATGTGTCTTTTCATTTTTTTTATATTAAAGGTTCAAAAAAGGCATATTAAAAATTGAAGATGATGGATTATTTTATTTTTGCATCAAATTCCTGGATAATCTTATAATTTTTATCCTTAATAATTATTTTATAAATGCCTTTGTCTAAAATAAGATTTGTCTTTGTTTCCTTATTTAGGATTTCAATAATGTCTGCAGGGACTCCATTTTTTTCGTATTCATTTTTTCGGTAGGCAAGAACCAAAACAGGATATTCGGTAATTTTAGACTTTGGAACCGTATATGTTTTTCGTTTCCCATCTAATAATAACCAATCAGGCCTTTCGTTTTCGTATTCCGTAATAGGATGAATTATCCTGCAATCGGTCTGATCGTTTGTTTCTCCGCCATTAAATAATTTTCCGGCTCCATTGATCAGGATTACCGATTTTTTAGGATTCGCCATCAAGACATAAGGACTGGTGAATTTAATATCACCTTTTTCCGTATAATACACCTGATCAATCGTAAAAGGATCAATATTTGTTTCGTCTTTTAATCGGCCAGCCATAGCTCTTTCCCAACTTTTGCTTGGTGGAATTCCTTCTATTACATGGTCGAAGCCACAATGGATTAAAAATTTTGAATTTGGATTTTCTTTGACTAATCGGGCAATATTAGCAGCCTGTTCAATTTCTCTTTCTTTACCATTTTTTCCATCAGATGCTTCATACTCAAATAAAACAAAACCAATTTTTAATGCTTCGCTTAACATATTTGCCATCTGTGGTTCTTTTACATAAAAACCACTTTCCATGACAGGAAATTTCCGGTCATTTATTTCCGTATCAGCGAGTGCCTCCAAACCAAAGAAGCGATAACCATTATCATACAAACCTTGTAAAAGCGAAGTCGTAAAAATACGGTGCCTGTTGTTATGGTGTGCTTCATTGATGATGATGATTTTCTCGTCTTTTGAGCGATTTATGATATAGTCCTTTGCATTCTTTTGCCTGAAAGAAGTGAAGTACAAACTATCTTCTTTGCTGATTTTTCGTGCAGGTCTTCCGTTCTTATCCCAGGTTTCTAAAGCCTGTTTATAATATCCGTTTATGGAATAATCTGTTGCTCCCATTTGATATTTCCATGCCAGTGTGTCTTTTTCGATTTTGACTGCAATATCTTTTGAAAACTGATAAGTTTCTGTATTGGTTTGTGCTGAAATTTTTAAAGTGAAAAGAAAAACATACTTAAACAATTGCTTCATGATTATTTGGCTTAACTGAATTTATTTTTTCTAAATATATTTTCTTTTACTTAATTATCAGCCATTTCTCTTCCTTAAACAGGATGTTTTTTTGTAAACGTCCTAATAATTAAGGTGTTAAGGAAAAACAAAAGCCAGGCTTTCAAAACTAAATGTACCATTAACGTCCGCAATTTTATTGCTTTGCCTCACAACGTTGTTGTCATAATAGATTTTTAAGCTGGCCGTTTGACCTGCAACACCGGGATTTTGCATTACGGCATTACCGCTAATGCCAATACCCATGACGTTATCAGGATATTCAATTGTTTTGCTCCATGGCAATGAAGTGACTGTTTCAGTCGTGTTTCCGGTGACATTGTTGTTATAAACTACAAATATATGACCGGTAAAGTTGCCCGTTATTTCAAATTTTGCAGTTTTAACCGGTGTGGGTGTAGGTATTGGGTTGCCGTCGCCATCGTCACTGCTACAGGAAACAGTAATGGCAATTAATAAGATGGAAAAAAATGTTTTTATTGTTTTCATAGTTTTTGTTTTTTAGAGATGGTACTTTTAATTTAACAGATAAGTAATGCCAATTTTTCCTCCTGTTGTAACATTTCCACTTCGGAGCTCCAGATTTACAGCAAATCTCTCATTAAAGAAATACCTTCCGCCAATTTGAATCCCAACTCCAAAAGGTTCGTCATTAACCAGATAAGTGTTGGTTTCCGAATCTTTGAATTTCCAGTTATAGTAATTTAAATTAAGCCCGGCATAAACATCCCATTCATTCGGGATTTTCAGCAATTCATTAAAATGATAATTCCCGTTGGCCTGCAAACCTATTATGGTACTTTTAATGCCATAGGTAGTATAAGACTGATAGGACGCCTCAACTCCTACAGTAATTGGATTCGAAATCGTGTAATCAGCACCAACATAAACAGGCGTCGACCAGTTAGATGTCCCAAAGCCGGCGTTTAATTGAATTTTGCCTTTTTCAAGCGAAGATTGCGCGAATGCAGAAAGAGTGAGCAAAAGCACGGATAAATTGATAAGCTTTTTCATTTAATTTTTTTAATTGATTAGATGGTTATTAGATGTCAGACAAATTTATAGAGGAGGTTTAATTTGCTTCTAATCATAAAAAGGTATATATGATTACCTGAAATCAGGTAATTTTCTGCCTTTTATTCAGAATCCGAATAATGGTCGTTACATTTGTGGCTTATCTCTACAAAATGAAGCGATTGCATCTTGTTTTCCTCCTGTTTGCTACCTGTCTGGGACATGCTCAAAATAACAGCACATTAAATGATTATGAGGTTACAATTGATAGCCTGAAAAATGCAATTTCTACCAGTAAATCAGATAGCCTCCGTTGCATTATGAATTACAGGCTGGCTTATATTTATACTAAAAATGTAGATAAGAAAGAGTTGGGAAAGATTCATTTAAAAAAGGCCAATGAATTAGTAAAAAACAATAGTTATTTAAAAGACCTTTCCTATTATTATAATTCGCTTTTTTTTAGCCTGACAAAAGAGAATCTGCAGAAGTTCCGAAAAGCAGACGAAGCCTTAAAAAAATACAACAGCAGGGAAATATACATATTAAGGTCTAAAATACTTTTTAATATAGGACTCCTGTATCAGCGGGAAAATGAACCCTTACAAACAATAGAGGTTTTGGTGAAGGAAGCGATTCCGGTAGCAAAGAAAAGCAAGGATAGCCAGGAACTGTCTAATCTATATAAATTAATTGCCGTTGTTTTTTATAATAATGAAGATATTGCCAAAACAAAATATTATCTGGATCTGTCAATCAATACTTTGGAACAGGGAAAGAGCAAAAAGAACAGATACAATGAGGATTTAATAGAATTGTATTTGTTTAATGTTGAGGTTTTATCTGTTCAGAAAAAAACGAATGAAGCTTTTGAATATTTGCAAAAAGCTGAAGATTTGTTGAAATCCTATCCGTTGAAATCGTTATATATTGAATATTATTTTGCAAAAGGGAGTTTGAATCAGGAGATTAAAAACTATGAGCAGGCTATTTCGGATTATGATAATGGTATAAAGTTGTCAAAACTGAATAAGGATTCTGCTCTGGAACAAAGATTCAAACTCATGAAATATGAGGTCTTTATTCTTCAAAATAAAATTGAAAGTGCTAAAGATTTGCTGCTGGACGTTTTTAAAACCGGTGGAATGAATATTAAGGATAGGGCCTATTATTCATATGAACTGTCTAAAATTTACCGGAAATTAAATGATTTTGAAAAGGCTTATGTCTATAATGAGCAATACATTCAATTAAAGGATAGCCTGAGTCAAATGTTTGAGGCTGAAAAAATAGCAGACATTGAGGCCAAATACAATAAATTGGAAAATGAAAATAAGATAAAAGAGCTAACCATCGAAAAACAGGCAACATTATTAAATCAGAGAAAAAATATGCTCTTCCTTTTATTGCTGTCTTTTGCTCTCGTATGCGTATTGATTTTCGCTTATTTTATTTGGAAGAATTTAAAAAACCAAAAGAAAATAACAGCCCAAAAAGAAATTAACCATTTTCAGAAGCTAAATAATTTAAAAAGGGAAAAAGAAATTGAAATCATGCAAACCATGATTAATGTAGAAGAAGCTGAAAGAAAAAGGGTAGCCCGGGACTTGCATGATAGTATTGGCAGTAAGCTGTCGGCTTTGAAAATTATATTTGCAAATACACAAAACAAAAACGATTATAATGATAGCAGAATCAATACTATTTTAGAAACGTCCATAGCTGAGTTAAGGCAGATTTCATACAATTTGGTTCCCGAATCTCTGCTGAAATTAGGTTTGGAAAAAGCCCTTGGCGATTTGTGTTTTACATTGCGTTCTGATACTGTTTCAATTGAATTTCATTCGTATGAAATTGATAATTCAATGCCGCTCACTACGCAAACAAATATTTTTAGAATCGTTCAGGAATTATTAAACAATGCGCTAAAACATTCAAAAGCCACTCAGATTTTAGTTTCTTGCAGCCAGAATGGCAACCGGTTTTATATTTCAATAGAAGATAATGGAGTTGGTTTTGATATTTCAGGGATTGAAGAAAACCAGGGACTTGGAATCAAAAATATAAAAAGCAGAATAGAACTTTTACATGGAAGCCTTGACTGTGAAAGTAGTTCCGGAGGAACTTCCTATAATATAGAACTTGATGTCTGACAGACTATGGAAAATAAAAAATTGAATATTGCCATTTTAGATGACCACCCTTTGATTATTGAGGGGTTGACAACACTTTTTTCAAACCACACAGAATTTAATCTGCTGGGTGGTTTTAACCAAAGTGAAGAACTGTTTGGTTTTGAAGAAATTGACAAAATTGATGTACTGCTGTTGGATATTTTCTTTGGAAATAATAACGGAATCGATATTTGTTTTGATTTGAAAAAGAAATATCCTAAAATGATTATATTGGGAATTAGCAGTCAGGCGGAAAGAAGTATTGTATTACAGATGATCAAACAGGGTGCCTCCGGTTATTTATTAAAAACAGCCAAAAATGATGAATATATCCATTGCATAAAAGAGGCGGCAAAAGGGAAAATTGTATTTGGAAAAGAAGTACAGGCTACGTTGGATAAAATACAGATAGCTGATTTAAAATCGATTCCGAGGCTGACCAAAAGAGAAAAAGAAATATTGGCTTTATTAATAAAAGGGAAATCTACACAAGAAATCTCAGAAGAGTTGTTTTTAAGTTTTTTAACCATACAAACCCACAGAAGAAACTTGCTTCAAAAGTTTGATGTCAAAAATTCTCTCGAACTAATCAATTTTGCCAATGAGAATGGACTTCTTAATGACCCTTATTTTCCACCTAATTTTAGCTGACGTTTCAATTTAGAACCCCATTTCTTGTCTGATGTTTCGGATAATTCTGAAAATTGCATTTCTGTCATTACATTAACCTTCTAAGCAGGAGCAACTTTGATTGTTTCGTTTCATTCACTTTTCAAGGCTATATTTTATAAGTTTGGCTTAACAATTTATATTAAAGTATTTCAGTATCTTGCAGGCACTTGCAGAAATGACTTTAGTTATGATTCAGACTAAAAATCTGGCTTTTTCTTATAATGGGAAAGCAAATTTTAATTTTCCTGATATTTCCTTAAATAGCGGCGAGGTACTTTTGATTACCGGCGGCTCCGGAAAAGGAAAAACAACATTGCTTCACCTTTTGGGTGGGTTGCTGAAAGCCCAATCAGGTTCTATCCGTATAGGCGATGTCAATATCGAAACCCTGTCCAATAAGAACCTGGACAAATTCAGAGGCAAAAATATTGGGTTAATACTCCAGCAATCCCATTTTGTAGAGGCATTTTCTGTGTTTGAAAATGTTGTTCTTTCTTCCTGGCTGGCAACCGGACGAAAAGCAGACGAAAAAGCAAAATTACTTTTGGCAGAACTGGGACTGTCGGATCAAATACACAAGCTTACATCACGTTTGAGTATTGGGCAGCAGCAAAGAGTTTCCATAGCCAGAGCTTTGGTGAATGAGCCCCAATTGCTTTTGGCAGACGAACCCACGTCAAGCCTTGATGATGAGAATGCCTATAAGGTAGCCGACCTGCTTTCGCAATTGTCAAAAGAATATGGTGCGGCACTCATTATTGTTACGCACGACCAAAGACTAAAAGATCGTTTTTCTAATCAAATTACATTAGCATGATTGGCAGATTAGCCTGGAAAAATATTTGGTTCAAACCCTTGAATACCATTTTGAGTATTATTTTGCTGACGGCAAGTGTTGCCATAATTTCATTGTTAATTCTGCTTCAGGAACAATTTGAAAAGCAATTTTCAAGTAATATTGATGGTGTTGATGTTGTTTTGGGGGCACAGGGAAGTCCGTTGCAGCTTATTCTTTCCTCAGTATATCAGGTTGATGCGCCAACAGGCAATATTAGTTACAGCGAAGCAAAAACATGGATGAAGCATCCTTTTGTAAAAAGCGCCATACCTTTGGCTTTTGGAGATAATTACAGGGGATTTAAAATTGTAGGAACAACACCCGCCTATCTCGATAAATTTGGGGCAACTGTCTCTCAGGGAAAGATATTTCAATCCGATTTTGAAGTTGTTATCGGTGCCGAAATTGCAAAAAAACTAAATATAAAAGTAGGAGATAAGTTTTTCGGGTCGCATGGAGATGCGGCCGAAGGTGAGATTCATGAAGAATTTGCATATAAAGTCAGCGGCATTGCAAGCCCTACCGGAAAAGTAATCGACAATCTTATTTTGTGCAACATCCCTAGTGTATGGGCTATGCATGAAAACCACGAGCATGCAGACGAAAATCCGGAACATGGAGAAGAAGGACATATTCACTTTGAAGGCGATGAACACGAACATCACAATCACGAAGCAGCAACGTCGGTATCTGAAGAAGGGAAAGAAATAACTGCCGTATTGATAAAATTCAGGAATAAAATGGGTTTTGTGACCTGGCCGAGATTGATTGCCCAGAATACAAAAATGCAGGCAGCTTCTCCTGCAATCGAAATCAACAGGCTGTTTTCCTTATTCGGGATAGGACTTCAGGCTTTACAGTATCTGGCATACGGAATCATGCTTATATCCGGAATCAGTATTTTTATAGCGCTTTATACAACATTGAAAGAACGGAAATACGAATTCGCCCTCCTGAGGGTTGGCGGAGCCAGTCGATTACAATTGCTTAGCCTGGTGATGTTTGAAAGCATATTGCTTTGCTTTGTCGGATTTATTTTCGGCACTATTGTTGGAAGGATTGCATTGTTTTTAATTTCTTCTTCAACAGATGAGGAATATAAAATGACTTTTGATCCATTTGCTTTTGTTTGGAAGAAAGAAGGAATTTTATTTATAGTAACTATCTTTGTAGGAGTATTGGCGGCAGCAATTCCTGCCATAAAAGCATACCGATTGAATATTTCAAAAACTTTAGCAAATGCGTAAGACTTATTTTTTCATAGCGCTTTTTCTTTTTTTAGGCGCAATTTATATGAATGTAAAGGGAAGAGAATCAGATTCATTTTCAGTGCAGCAGGCAGGTTTTTTGCCAAAAGCAGGAGCTTTTTCTAAATCGGAAGCAAAATCTCTTATTGTGACCGATACTTTAAACTGGAAATTGCTGGGGGCTATCAAGTTTGTAAAAAAAACAACCAAGGATTATCCAGAAGGTGTCATGTACCCGATAATCAATTCCACCTTAAAGACAAAAAACAAAAAGAGGATTGCCATGTCAGGCTTCATTGTGCCGATAGACAATACCACCTATGCACTCAGCAAAAATGTTTTTGCAGCCTGCTTTTTCTGCGGACAGGCAGGGCCGGAAACCATTATGGGAATAAAGTTCAGGGGAGGTACTCCAAAGTTGAAAACGGATCAGTATGTAACTTTGGAAGGCAATTTCCGTATAAATGAAAATGATGTAGAAGATTGGATCTATCATATTGAAGATGCCGTAATTGTAAAAGGAAAATAAATTGGAAACTAAAATTTCAGACGTTTTTTTTGATTTGGACCATACCTTATGGGACTTTGAAAAGAATTCTGCGTTAGCATTTGATACCATCCTGAAGAAACACAAAGTTAATGTGGATATTCAGGAGTTTATTTCGTTATATGTTCCCGTAAATATTAAATACTGGAAGCTTTACCAGGATGATAAAGTTACACAGCAAGAATTGCGCTATGGAAGACTGAAAGATGTTTTTGACCATATGAAAATTGAAGTCGATGACGAAATGATTCATTTTTTAGCAGAAGAATACATCAGTTATCTTCCGCAGTTCAATCACCTCTATGAAGGGGCAATAGAACTGTTGGAATACCTGAAGCCAAAATACAGGCTGCATATAATCACAAACGGATTCCACCAGATACAAAATAATAAGTTGGTCAATTCTAAAATTGTGCATTATTTCGAAACCATTACCAATTCCGAAAATGCAGGTGTAAAAAAACCACATCCGGAAATATTTAATTATGCTTTGGATTTGGCAAAATGTGCCAAAGAAACAAGCGTCATGATTGGTGACAATCTTGAAGCCGACATAGAAGGGGCCTTGAATGTGGGGCTTGACGCTATCTTTTTTAACGAACACAATTTAGAAACCCATCCTAATATCAAGCAGGTAAATCATCTGCTGGCCTTAAAAAAATATCTTTAAACCTCTCGTTATGAAAAAAAACATCCTAATACTATTCCTATTTGCCTCTTTATCCGCTTTGGCACAACGTTCATTAAATGATTACAAATATGCTATAGTTCCAATAAAATTTGATTTTTTGAGTGAGCCCAATGAATACAGGCTGAACACTATTACAAAATTTAATCTGACAAAGATGGGATTTGAGGCTTTCTATTCAAATGAAGATTTGCCATTAGAAACAGCCGGAGAAAGATGCAGCAGGGTTTTTGTTAATGTAGAAAAAATAAGCTCATTACTGTCAACAAAACTGGTTGTCGTATTTAGGGATTGTAATAATGTTGAGATTAACAGGAGTGATGTTGGAGTAAGCAAAACCAAAGAATATAAAATTGCTTATCCGGAGGCACTGAATGATGCTTTCAAATCACTGTTTACTTTTGGATATAACTATAACGGAACGGTTTATAAACCGGAATCGGCTAAAAAGGTAGAAACTCCTAAATCTTCTGTTGAGCCGGAAGATACTCCTAATATGCTTTTTGCGCAGCCAATTCCTAATGGTTACCAATTGGTAGATAAGACGCCTAAAGTGGTATTCAAAATTTTCAAGACTTCTCACCCTGACTATTTCACAGTGCAATCGGATACCATTAACGGGGCATTAATCAGAAAAAATAATGAATGGGTACTGGAATATTATAAAGACGATAAGCCGGTTTCAGAAAAACTTTTAATTAAGTTTTAATAACCGTATTTGTCTTTCCAACGATTTTTTAAAAATTCCCTTGTTGACTGTTCTCTGGAATTATTTCCCGGAACATAGATAGGGGTATTTTTTATTTCATCGGGAAGGAATTCCTGCTCGGCAAAATTGTTTTGATAATCGTGGGCATATTTATAATCTTCACCATAACCCAGTTCTTTCATCAATTTTGTTGGTGCATTTCTTAAATGAAGCGGAATAGGCAGGTCGCCAGTCTGTTTTACGATTTGCTGTGCTTTTCCAATTGCTGTATACGAAGCATTGCTTTTAGGCGAAGTTGCCAGATAAATGGCGCACTGGCTTAAAATAATCCTGCTTTCCGGATAGCCAATGGTTGAAACTGCCTGAAACGTATTGTTGGCCATGATAAAGGCTGTAGGGTTTGCATTGCCAATATCTTCGCTGGAAAGAATCAGCATACGTCTTGCAATAAATTTGACATCTTCACCTCCTTCAATCATGCGGGCCAGCCAATAAACGGCCCCATTTGGATCACTACCGCGAATGGATTTTATAAATGCGGAAATAATGTCATAGTGCTGTTCACCGGTCTTATCATATAAAACCGTATTTTGCTGTACCAGTTTTAGTACGGAATCATTCGTAATTATGATTTTTTCATCGTTGGAAGCATTAACGACGAGGTCGAAAATATTGAGCAGCTTTCTGCCATCTCCACCCGAAAGCCTTAATAAAGCTTCCGTTTCTTTTAATTCAATGTTTTTTTCTTTCAGATAGACGTCGGTTTTCATAGCCCGTTCAAGCAACGCCTCCAAATCTGATTTTGAAAAGGCATTCAATATATAAACCTGACAACGCGACAGTAATGCGGGAATTACTTCAAAACTAGGATTTTCAGTTGTGGCACCTATCAATGTTACCCAGCCTTTTTCTACAGCGGCTAATAAGGAATCTTGCTGCGATTTGCTGAAACGGTGAATCTCATCAATAAATAGGATTGGATTTTTGGCAGTGAACAAACCGCCACTTTGCTTGGCTTTTTCAATAACATCACGCACTTCTTTTACGCCGGAATTAATAGCGCTTAGGATATAAAACGGACGTTTGGACTCCTGTGCAATAATTTGGGCCAGGGTAGTTTTTCCTGTTCCCGGTGGTCCCCAAAAAATTAATGAAGGAATGATGCCTTTTGCAATCTGATGGGTCAATGACCCGTTAGGGCCTACTAGTTGCGGTTGGCCTAAATAATCTTCAAGTTGTTGCGGGCGAATTCTTTCTGCTAACGGTGCTTCCATTTTGTAAAATTACTGAATTTGAAGAAGTTTTTTTTAAGGAACACAGCATAAACTTTTGTGAAATTTCTGAAGGCCTATATTTTATCTTATGTGAGGTAAAACAGTTTGCCTGATTTCAAATGCTGACAAAATAGCACGAAAATAAAAGTGGATAAGTTTTTGACAGTTTTTGGTAAAAAAAATCCTGAAAGCAATGGATGATAAAAATTTACGATTCTCACCTTCGGTTTTGGCCTGGCCATTATTTTCCGTAGTTCTTTTGTGGATTATTTTTTGGGCAGAAGTACGTTTTAAACTCAATCTTACAGAATTTGGAATTTACCCGCGAACTTTTTCCGGATTGAGGGGAGTTTTATTCAGTCCGTTTCTTCATGGCGATATCCAGCATCTTTATAATAATTCGATTCCGCTGTTTCTTTTAATAGCAGCAATGCGTTTCTTTTATAGAAACCAGACTCTGGCAGTGCTTGGATATGGAATATTGCTCTCTGGTTTTTTGACATGGGTTATCGGTCGGGAATCCTATCATATTGGCGCCAGCGGTTTGATTTATGTTTTGGTCAGCTTTATCTTTTTTAAAGGAATACAAACCCGATATTACAGGCTTGTTGCCTTATCCCTAACAATTATACTGCTGTATGGAGGTATGGTGTGGTATATTTTTCCAAACGTTCAACAGGGAATTTCCTGGGAAGGCCATTTGTCTGGACTCATAACAGGATATGTTTTCTCATTGGTCATTAAAACTCCGGAATATCAGAAACCGATTGTATATGACTGGGAACGGCCGGACTTTAATCCGGAAGAAGATATGTTTATGAGGCATTTTGATGAAAACGGCAATTTCCAAAATCTTCCAAAACCTGATGTTGATGATGAAACAGGCAATGAGGATTTCTTCAGATCCAATTATAATGTCTTTTATACAATTGTCCGTGATAATTCAGAAGGTAATCCGGAAAATAATGAAGATGGGGCAGAAGAGAATACCTAACTTCTCTGTCTTACTGTTTCATAAAGGAAAGCGCCGCAGGCAACCGATACGTTCAGGGAAGCAATAGTTCCAAACATTGGCAACTTGGCCTTTTCATCTACAATTTTCAAAACGGAAGGATTCACCCCGCGGTCTTCAGAACCCATGACAATGGCTATAGGTTCGTTTAGTGACAAGTCATAAATGTTCTGATCCGTTTTTTCTGTAGCAGCGATAGTTTTTATGCCTGATCCCTGAAGATGGAAAATAGCATCTTTGATGTGTTCTACTTTACAGATTGGAACATTAAAAACAGCACCTGCCGATGTTTTTACGGTATCTCCGTTAACGGGAGCGGCACCCTGTTTTTGAATGATGATTCCATCGACTCCGGTACACTCTGCAGTACGGATAATAGCCCCAAAATTTCGGGCATCGGAAATCTGGTCCAAAATAAGGAAAAGGGGAGTCTTTCCGCTTTCCATCACAGTTTCTATAAGCGTTTCAAGATTGTGGAAAGAAACCGGTGCAATAGTGGCAACAGCACCTTGATGGTTATTTGGAGTTAGCTTGTTTAGTTTTTCTACAGGCACATAAGAAAAATTTACTCCGGCACGTTTCATGACTTTCATCAAGTCTTTCATCAGTTCACCCTGAGCGTCTTTCTGTATAAATACTTTGTCTATTTCTTTTCCTGCCTGAATAGCTTCTATGATAGCTCTGATTCCAAAAATTTGATGTCCTTTTTCCATGGTGGCAAAGATAGGATAAAGTTGTAAAGAAATAAAATAAGGCCGGCGAATTCGATTCTGCCGGCCTTTGTTTTATACTTGTTTTGATTAATTAGTTGGTCTGGAAGATATCCGGCCAATCAACGCCGCCTTCACGGGTTAAGGTAACGGTACCGCCATCACCCCATGTATTTCTCCAGGTAAAGACCATAACAGGTCCTGTAACACTGACAATGTTATAGGTGAAAGTATCAGAATACTGATCCGAACCGCTAAAAAGAAATTCGCGGCATACCCATGTTAAAAAGGCGCCATTAGGTCCAACAGCAGGGTCGTCGTCGTAAATAGCTCCATACAATCCGAATGAGGCATCATCAAGACTGTATTTTCCTGGTTCGGTTTCAGTCCATGTTACTGTACCGCTAATAGTACCCGCAATTCCCGTTCCTGTACCTGTTCCTTCTCCGTCACCATATTGCATAGATGTCTGAGTATAAGTATGTGTTCCTGACAGATCATCTGTAATTGGGCACAATGGTTTCAGGTTGATTATGATAGTGCCTGTAGATTCTTTTGTAGAAACTCCTACCGGGAAACTTCCTGTAGCAGCAGTCAGTTTCAGTGCAATAGTCAATGGAACCGGTAATTCAGGGTCTAGAGAAGATGAGAGTATCTTGATTGGGAATGTGGTCTGAGTTTCTCCTGCCGGGAATGTAAATGTCCCGTTGTTTAAAATGACAAAGTTTGTGCCTTCAACAGCTGTTGTCTTGGTGGGATCTACTTCATACGTAACTACAATGTCTGATGGAGCCGCAGAGCCGTTACCACCTACTAAACGGGCAGGAACCTGAAATTCTGCTTCGTCCATTCCAATATCAAATGTTCCGTCAATAGAGCCAGACGGAAAGTCAACAAGGTTCGTCCCGGCACCAAAATCTGTCACATCATCATCTACAAGACAAGATGAGAACAGGGCCAATATGATCGCAATAGCTGCGAATTTGAATTTATTTTTTTTCATGTTTCACATTTTAATTAGTTATCCCAAAAAATAGGTGATGTAAAAGCGTCATCCGTTGTCTGGTTAGGAACATTTGCAGAGTTGGCCACATATTCTGAGTTAGGATACATTAATCTAATTGGACGTTGTGGTCTGCTTGCAATTAATGATAAAGGAATGCCTGATGGGAATCCGGTTCTGGTGTATTCAATCCAGGATTCGATACCGTTAATACTGTTTAAGGCAATCCATTTTTGTGTTATGATGGCTTCAATTTCATTTCCTGCAGAAGCATTCCATCCCACAAGATTGGTAGCTTGTGAATAATAAGTGTTTGCCTGAGCAGCTGTAAGCCCTAAAGTTTCATATGAGGCCTCGATTCCTGATTCATAAAGATTTTGAGCACTTCCGGCAATATAGCCTCTTGCTACTGCTTCAGCCTGAAGGAAATAGCTTTCTGCGGCTGTTAAAATATAAGCATCCTGGGTAAAGTTTTTAAGTACTCCATTTCCTAATCCTGAGTATGGCACAACCACTGTTCCTTGCTCGTCTGGAGCACCCTGGTTTATTCCGGCAAAACCTCCGCCAGGAATTGGGGCATAGATTTTTTCAAGTCTGGTGTCATTTGTGCTGTTAAGATAGTCAATAGTATATTGCGTACCTTTTACTGCTCTATTGTCACTCGTTGGACTTCCAGATAATGTTGTTCCATAAGTTTCAAAAAACGGATTCATTTTTCCGGTACTCGTAATGTAGCCAGGATTGTTGGTTACGTTTTCAGTTATGAAACCACTTCCTTCATCAATAATGTCCTGGAACTTATCTGCAATATAGGCCTGTTTCGAAGGCATTCCGGATTGACGGATAAGGATTCTCATCTTTACGGTGTTGGCAAATTTTATCCATTCATCCATGTCTCCGTGAAGCATGATATCATTGTTGGCAGGATCCAATGCCGAAGAAGGTGCGTTTTTGATAAGTTCGATTGCTGCATCTAATTGCACAATTAAATCATCATAAACAGCTTCTGCGTCATCATAGGCAGGCGTCAGTTCCAAATCACGTTGCAGTGCTTCAGTATAAGGAATATCTCCATATAAATCTACTAGATACTGGAAATAGAAAGCTTTCATTATTTTGGCGATTGCCTGATAATTTTCGTAGTTTTCTAAAGATGTCTTTTCAATCTTATGAAAGTTAGCCAATGTCAAATACAGGTCATCCCAGGTGTCATCATAGAATGTACTGTTTACGATATATTGCATCTCATCCTGATAGGCAATAAATTCTTCAATGTTATTTGACCAGTTGTAAACCATAAAGTTACCCACATGGTTCATTCTTACATTGAGTTTTCTTGCTCCTGAATTTTGAGCGCTTGCCAGAAGTAATTCCGGCTTCACATTAGTGGGGTTGTTTGGATCTTCATTGATGTCCAAATAATCGCTGCAGGAAAATAGCAAGAAAAAAGAGGCAATTAATAAGGAGCTTTTTTTGAATATATTTTTCATCATTTCTTGAATTAGAAAGTTAATGTAACATTGAAACCGTAGCTTCTGGTTGGAGGAACTTCATTTACGGTTCCTACCCCAACAGCATTTCCTGTAGTAAATCCAAATTCAGGATCTGTATATCGGTTTGCCTTAGGCAAAATCATGAATACGTTGCGTGCGTTTGCTCCAATGGTAATGCCTTCAAAAGGAGAGTTGTCTAATACTTTTTTAGGGAATGAATAGCTAAGTGCTATTTCGCGGCATTTGAAAGCTGTTGCATCAATCACATAGTTTTCTGCAATGTTGCTGTAAACCGAATCCCAAAAAGGTTGTCCTCCGCTGGAAGTTGGAATGCTTGTATTGGCAGTATATACTCCCGGCGCTGTTTGGTAAGAAGAGTTAGGGAATACGAATGGTAACCTTCCTGTCTGTGCACTTTGTACTGACGAACCTGTGAAATCAAGCATTTGACCTATTTCATTATAAAATACGTGTCCTGTTCTGTAATCAAAAACAGCAGAAAGTCTGAATCCTTTATAATTAAAGTTGGTTGAAAGGCCAACGATGTAATCAGGAGTTGTTTTTCCCAGATTTTTCAAAGCTGATGATTGGATTGGGTTTCCTGTTGCCTGGTCGATAATTACTCTGCCCTGATCGTCTCTTTCATAAGCTGTTCCTTTAATAATAGGATATTCCTGTCCTACAACAGCATAAACTCCGGCAGTAGAGAAACCACCTAAAGAAAGTTCGTTAACACCAGGCAGTAAGCTTTTTACTTCAGTTTTTGGGGCGCTATAGCTCACTCTGAAATCCCAGCTGAAATCTTCGGTCTGGATTGGCACAAAGCCCAGGTCTAATTCAAGTCCTTTGGTCTGTAATTCCCCCGCATTTAGCAAAGCCCTTGTAGCACCAGATGATGAAGATGCTGCTGCATTAATAATCTGGTCAGTAGAGTTTGAAATATAATAACTCGCATCCAGCCAGATTCTTTTGTTGAAAAATTCAAGATTTAAACCAAATTCTTTTGATGTGGTAAACTCCGGCTTTAATCCTGCCAAAGCAACTGTACTGCTCAAATTAAAAGATGTCAAATCGCCATAAGGGAAACCTACAGAGCGGACATAGGTGTTTTGGTTCGCATAAGCGGAAGTAGAGTTTCCTACTTTGGTATAACTTGCGGTTAACTTTGCAAAATTCAAAACCTTTCCTTTTAGTTCAGGGAAAGCTGATGTAGGAATGAATGAAATACCATAACTAGGGTAGAAGTAGGAGTTGTTTTCTTTGATTAAAGCAGACGACCAGTCATTTCTTCCGGTAACATTAAGGAATAAAAAGTCCTTGAAGCCCAGTTCGGCGCTTCCGTATAGACCGATGCTTCTCAAACGGGAATTGAATTCAACACCGCGAAGTTCACCTGTTCTTAAAGAAACATTATATAATCCCTCAACAACTAAATTGTCACCGCGTATTCCGATTTCTTTTGTTCGGATATCCCTGATATTGTTCCCCAAAATGATTTTGGCTGTAATATCTTTAGTCAGGTTGAAATCAAAGTTAAGCATCAGGTCGCTGTTAATTCTTCTCTCAAAATTGGAACCGTCAGAAACACCCTGGTTTAAATCTTCCCTGCCACTGCCATCTGTGAAAACATGGCCGTTATTGGTGTGTTTGAAATCAGAACTCAACATACTTACCCCACCGCGGTATAAAACATTGAACCAATCGTTTATCTTATAACCTAAATCAACCGATCCCTGAAAACGCTCTGTAGAAGAAATACGTCGTGAATTTTTCAGAATCCAATAAGGGTTATAAGCATAGTTTGTAAAGTAATCCTGTAAATCTCCCTGAGAGTATACTTCTAAAGGAATGTTGATAGGAGTTTGCAAAAGTTGGCTGTAAAGGCTTCGGCCACTTTCTGTATCTGTAAAAAAGCTGCTTTCATCATCAGATCCGGTAAGGCTTCCTGCGATATCTGTTTTATCGGTAAAATAGGAAACATTTCCTGTAACCGACCAATTTCCGGAATTTTTGCTTGTATTTAAACGGAAGGTGTTTTTGTGGTAAAGATCACCAGGAATAATCCCTTCTGTTTTTACATCTTGAGCAGAGAAGAATAAATTACCATTTTCATCGCCTTGTGAGATAGAAAAGCCATTTTGTTTTGTAGTTCCAACATTAAAAAAGTCCTTGATATTGTTTTTTCGGGCTACATAGCTAAATTCTCTGATAGATCCATCCGGCAATTCCGGTCCAACCTGAACTAATGAGCCATCTAATGGCGCTCCCCAGTTAGTGTTTTCAACCGGGTCAAGTTCTCCTGCCCAGCCTTGACCAAATCTTGTCTGCCTGTCCGGGATGAACTGAACCTGTTCAAAAGTTATAGTCGAGTTGTATTGCAAAGTCATTTTACCATTTCGTCCTTTTTTGGTAGTTATCATGATTGCTCCATTTGAACCTGCAGAACCATATAATGCCGCAGCATTAGCACCTTTTAGTATAGTGGTGCTTTCGATGTCGTTCGGGTTCAATTCACTCAAAGTGCTAAGTGCAGAAGGTACACCATCAATAACAATCAGTGCTTCGTTGTTTCCTGAAATGGATCTGGCACCTCTTAATACAACCCTGGTCTGTGGATTGACCCCGCTGTTTATGGTATTAATTTGTAAACCGGACACTTTTCCAACTAACGCTGTGGCTGCATTTACGGCCTTGGCCTGATTTAATTCGTCAGACTTTACGACTTGAGTGGAATAGCTCAGTTCTTTTGGGTTTCTTTTTATTCCAAGAGCCGTTACCACGACAGTTTCAAGTTGGGTTGCATCGTCTTCCATCACAATGTTGAAATCGTTAGCTGTAGCCATAACTTCTTTTGTGGTCATGCCGATGAAACTGAAAACTAAAATGTCGGGAGGTGAAGCTTTTATTTGAAATTTACCATCAAAATCGGTTTGAGTACCCATTGTTGTTCCTTTGATGGTTACGCTTACCCCGGGAAGGGGCAGTCCGCTTTGGTCACTTACTGTACCAGAAATTGTCCTTTCCTGTGCAAAAGAAATCTGCATTATTAACGCCAGGACAAGCGTTAACAAGCCGTTTAACTTTGTTTTCATTAGATATAGGTTTGAATTAGTTAATCCAAATTTCTTAAATATTTCTTAACAAACCTATAGTTTTTTTAATTTTGTTTTTATTATATTGTAATATATGTATGCTGAATGTTAAAATTTGGCCTTAAAGCTAATGTGAACAATTGAGTTAGAAAGTTTTATTTGCTGGTTGCCAGTACTGCCATTAGCATATACAATATTAAAAAGTCCGTTTTTGGTCAGCAATCCAAATCCGAATCCCAGACCAAGAAGATTTCCGTCGTTATCTGTAGTCTTGTCCTGATAATATCCGAAATCAATGATGGAATGGATATAGATTGTCGGTGCCAAAACATATCTGTATTCCGTAAGTATAGAAGAATAAAGATTGGCCTGAAGACTGTTTTCATTAAAACCCCGGATGGAATTTATCCCGCCAAATCGGAAAAGCTCGTTGGTGATATAGCTGTCGCTCTGCAGCAGGAAGTTCTGGCTCCGGAGTGCTATAATGTTCTTGTCGTTTAAATAAAGATTGTGCCTGAGGTCTACATTGGTAAAGAACTGGCTGTTCTTTGAAGCTTCGGAATTTCTATTTCCTACGCCAGCCTTAATATTGAGTAATGTTTTGTCCGGAAATAAAAAATCATCGTTTTTGAATCGCGTATACTCAAAATTAGAGGTGATGAAAGCATTGTCAAAATCTTTCAAAGTCGAACTGTTGAGGTTCTGGATGTCATTTGATTCTGTGGATTGATATCCTACATATAATCTTGTGTTGTAATTAAAGTAATATCCGAGATCGATAGCGGTCTGCGTATTTTGAAACGTACTGTCCTGTTTAAAAATGTTTAGCTGAGCCTTGATTCCCAAGGGGCTTCTGAAAATATAAGGGAGTTCGATATTGGCGTTAAAAGTCTTTTGGTCGTTGCCGTCGCTTTTCCAGTACAGATTAAATCGTTCGCCTACGTTTAGCGAGTTGACCAATAACAGGTCAAGATAGCCATTGATTTTTAAGTCGCCTTTATCGTCATTTCCGAAACCTATGAATCCGTCAAAACGATTGGGTTTTGATTTTTCCAGATAGACATACACCTTGGTGGTGTCGTTCATAAAAAGGATTTCAGGATATTTGGTTTGGGTTACAAATTGAAATTGGTTAAAATCTTCGTGTATGTTTTTGAGATTTTGTTGGTTAAAAACTTTGTTGCGGTAACGGCGCCTGATTTCTTTTTTATGTCCTTCAGGAAATTTTTCATAGCCGTTAATTACAATATCATTTACCTGTCGTTGCTTTTCGGTTTGGAGATTCAAGTCGGCAAGTAGGATGTTTTTCTGTTTTTTTAGATTAATAAGCTGAAGCCTGGCTAAAGAGTAGCCTTTTCGTTCCAGGGAATTTAGTGTAGTGTTCAGAAAACTTTCCGTTTCCCCCAAAGGGAGTTTTAGCGTATCTCCGGGGCTTTCTACGATTCCTAATTTCCGTAGTTCAGAATCCTTGCCTAAATAAATATGTATAAAACGGGTTCTCTGCCCCAGGCGAAATTTGAATAAAAAAGTGCTGTCATCCTGTTTTTTATTTTCCTGAATTTCGTTTTCAAGAAAACCGAAACGTTTTAGTTTTTCCGAAAGGCTATTGGCTTCCTCTACGATACTTTTGGCATTGCTGTGTTTTTTGGAATAGCCAATGGAGTCAATCGTTTTCAAATCGCTTTGCGAATCCGATGTGATTTTTAAATGAAGTTTCTGGCCCAAAGAATTTAAGCTGAATAAAATACAGAATAAAAGAAAAAAAAATCGGTTCAAAATATTATAATTGTTAAAAGCAACGACACTGGATCTTCGGTTTTATTCCTGAATTTCTCAGGATTTATAAGAATAGGAAATAAGGCTTTTAGAACTGTTATCAGACCACGGTAAAAGTAACGCAAAAAAGCAACGAATAATATACAAAAATTAAATCTAGGTTAATCTGTTTGAAAATTAATGAATTAACGTTTGTTTAAAAAAAAATAATTACTACATTTGCAACCCCGTAAAAAGCGGGAAATTAAATCATAATATATATTAGTATTAATTATGCCAACAATTCAACAATTAGTAAGAACTGGAAGAACCCAGATAACTAAGAAGAGTAAATCGGTTGCTTTAGATTCTTGTCCTCAAAGAAGAGGGGTTTGTACGCGTGTTTACACTACTACACCAAAAAAACCAAACTCTGCAATGCGTAAAGTTGCGCGTGTACGTTTGACAAATGGTAATGAAGTGAATGCTTACATCCCAGGAGAAGGACACAATCTACAAGAGCACTCGATAGTATTAGTTAGGGGTGGAAGGGTAAAAGATTTACCAGGAGTTAGATACCACATCGTTCGTGGTGCGCTTGATACGTCAGGTGTTGCCGGAAGAACGCAAAGAAGATCTAAGTATGGTGCAAAACGCCCAAAAGAAGCAAAAAAGTAATTTTTTAATCAGTCCGATGTCGAAGGCGGAAGGTTGAAAGAAATATTCTTTGCGACTTTAAACTTTAGACTTTAGACTAAAATTCAAGACATGAGAAAAAGACAGGCCAAAAAAAGACCTCTTTTACCAGATCCAAAATTTAACGATCAGTTAGTGACGCGTTTTGTGAACAACTTAATGTGGGACGGTAAAAAATCAACTGCTTTCAAAGTATTCTATGATGCATTGGATATCGTAGAAAACAAGAAACAAGATGCAGAAAAATCTTCATTGGAAATCTGGAAAGATGCTTTAACTAACGTTATGCCTCACGTAGAAGTACGTAGCCGTAGAGTTGGTGGTGCTACATTCCAAATCCCGATGCAAATCAGACCAGACCGTAAAATCTCTATGGCAATGAAGTGGATGATACTTTATGCTCGTAGAAGAAACGAGAAATCTATGGCTCAAAAACTAGCTTCTGAAGTTTTAGCTGCTGCTAAAGAAGAAGGTGCTGCTGTTAAGAAGAGAATGGATACTCACAAGATGGCTGAAGCAAACAAAGCATTCTCTCACTTTAGATTTTAATCCTTAAGAAATGGCTAGAGATTTAAAATATACAAGAAATATCGGAATTGCTGCTCACATTGATGCTGGTAAGACAACAACAACGGAGCGTATTCTTTTTTATACTGGAAAATCACATAAAATTGGTGAGGTGCACGATGGTGCTGCAACAATGGACTGGATGGCACAGGAGCAGGAAAGAGGTATCACGATTACTTCGGCTGCTACAACTTGTGAGTGGAACTTTCCAACTGTACAAGGAAAGCTTCTTCCGGAAAGTAAGCCTTACCACTTTAACATCATCGATACTCCTGGGCACGTTGACTTTACCGTTGAGGTAAACCGTTCTTTAAGAGTATTGGATGGATTGGTTTTCTTGTTTAGTGCAGTTGATGGTGTTGAGCCTCAGTCTGAAACTAACTGGAGACTTGCTGACCAATATAGAGTTCCACGTATGGGATTCGTTAACAAAATGGACCGTCAAGGTTCTAACTTCTTGAACGTATGCCAACAGGTTAGAGATATGTTGAAATCTAACGCTGTTGCTATTACATTGCCAATTGGTGATGAGGCGGATTTCAAAGGAGTGGTTGACTTGGTGAAAAATCAGGCTATCATATGGCATGATGAAACTCAGGGAGCTACTTTTGATATCGTTGATATCCCTGCTGATATGGTAGACGAAGTAAAACAATACCGTTCTACTTTAATCGAGGCCGTGGCTGAGTATGATGAAAATCTTCTTGACAAATATATGGAGGACGAAAACTCTATCACAGAAGAAGAAATCAACAAGGCATTACGTGCTGCTACAATTGATATGGCTATCATTCCTATGATCTGTGGTTCTTCTTTCAAAAACAAAGGAGTTCAGTTCATGTTGGATGCTGTATGTAAATATTTGCCTTCTCCGCTAGACAAAGAGGGTATTGAAGGAATTCATCCTGATGATGCAGATTTGTTGGAAGAAGACCAAACAAAAATTATGCGTAAGCCAGATGTAAAAGAGCCGTTTGCAGCTTTAGCATTTAAGATTGCTACAGACCCATTCGTAGGTCGTTTGGCATTCTTCCGTGCTTACTCCGGACGTCTTGATGCTGGTTCTTATGTTTTGAACACTCGTTCAGGAAACAAAGAGAGAATTTCCCGTATCTACCAGATGCACGCTAACAAGCAAAACCCAATCGAATTTATCGAGGCTGGAGATATTGGAGCTGCTGTAGGATTTAAAGATATCAAAACAGGAGATACATTGTGTGATGAAAAACACCCAATCATCCTTGAATCTATGAAATTCCCTGATCCGGTAATTGGTATCGCTATTGAGCCTAAAACTAAGGCTGACGTAGACAAGATGGGTATGGCTTTGGCTAAATTGGCTGAAGAAGATCCAACGTTTACAGTTAGAACAGATGAGGCTTCAGGTCAGACAATTATTTCTGGTATGGGTGAGCTTCACCTGGATATCCTTATCGACCGTATGAAACGTGAGTTCAAAGTGGAAGTTAACCAGGGTGAGCCTCAGGTAGAGTACAAAGAAGCATTCACCAGACCGGCTCAACACAGAGAGGTTTACAAGAAGCAATCAGGAGGTCGTGGTAAATTTGGTGATATCGTATTTAGAATCGAACCAGCTGACGAAGTTGACGGAAAAGTTCCTGTTGGATTACAGTTCGTTAATGAAGTTAAAGGTGGTAACGTTCCTAAAGAATATATCCCTGCAGTAGAAAAAGGTTTCAGAGAAGCAATGAAACAAGGGCCTTTGGCTGGTTATGCAGTAGATAGCCTTAAAGTTACTTTGTTGGACGGATCTTTCCACCCTGTGGATTCTGATGCGCTTTCTTTCGAGTTAGCTGCGAAATTAGGATACAAAGAGTCTGGAAAAGCTGCTGGTGCTGTTATCCTTGAGCCAATCATGAAAATCGAAGTTATCACTCCGGAAGAAAACATGGGTGATATCGTAGGTGACTTGAACCGTCGTAGAGGTCAGGTTAATGACATGGGTGACAGAAATGGTGCTAAGACTATCAAGGCTGATGTGCCATTATCAGAAATGTTCGGTTATGTTACAACATTGAGAACATTGTCATCAGGTAGAGCTACTTCTACAATGGAGTTCTCTCACTATGCTGAAACGCCTTCTAACATTTCAGAAGCGGTAATCAAAAAAGCAAAAGGTAACGCTTAATTCTAAAGAAAAATGAGTCAAAAAATCAGAATAAAACTAAAGTCTTACGATCACAATTTGGTAGACAAATCTGCTGAGAAGATTGTAAAAACTGTAAAAAGTACAGGTGCAGTGGTAACAGGACCAATTCCGTTGCCAACTCACAAAAAGATTTTTACTGTGTTGCGTTCTCCGCACGTTAACAAAAAATCTAGAGAGCAATTTGAAGTAATGTCATACAAAAGATTGTTAGACATTTATTCTTCTTCATCAAAAACTATCGATGCTCTAATGAAATTGGAGCTTCCAAGTGGAGTTGAAGTAGAGATCAAAGTATAAGTATCTCATTAAGAAAACAACACATTATTTAGGCGAAAAAATATTTTTAGGATAAATCGCAAAATAGTTATACTTTTGCGCCTCCAAAAAATAGGATTCGTTTAAATAATGTGTTCTATTGTTTTGTATTTTAATAATTAATAATTAATATTTTATGTCTGGGTTAATTGGTAGAAAAATCGGCATGACCAGTATTTTCGATGAAAACGGGAAAAATATTCCTTGTACTGTAATCGAAGCTGGACCATGTGTTGTTACCCAAGTCAGAACCAATGCGGTTGACGGGTATGAAGCGTTGCAACTTGGTTTCGATGACAAAAATGAGAAACATTCCACAAAAGCTGATCTAGGTCACTTTAAAAAAGCGGGAACTGTAGCTAAGAAAAAAGTCGTTGAGTTCAAGTACTTCGAAGAAGAATACAAATTAGGTGATGTGCTCACTGTAGACCTTTTTGTAGAAGGCGAATTTGTAGATGTTCAAGGTGTATCAAAAGGTAAAGGTTTCCAGGGTGTTGTTAAGCGTCACGGTTTTGGTGGGGTTGGACAGTCTACACATGGTCAGCACAACCGTTTGAGAGCGCCGGGATCTGTAGGAGCTTCTTCTTATCCTTCCAGAGTATTCAAAGGAATGCGTATGGCAGGTAGAATGGGAACTGATAATGTAACTGTTCAGAACTTAAGAGTTTTGAAAGTGGTTGCTGAGAAGAACCTGCTTTTAGTAAAAGGATGTGTTCCAGGACACAATAACTCTTATGTAATCATTCAGAAGTAATGGAAGTAAAAGTTTTAAATATCAACGGAAAAGAAACTGGCAGAACGATTACTCTTTCTGATTCAGTATTCGCAATTGAGCCAAATAATCACGCGGTATACCTTGATGTTAAGCAATATCTTGCTAATCAAAGACAAGGAACTCACAAATCTAAAGAGAGAGCTGAGGTAACCGGAAGTACGCGTAAGATTAAAAAGCAAAAAGGAACCGGTACAGCTCGTGCTGGTAGCGTTAAGAACCCTTTGTTTAAAGGTGGAGGTACAGTTTTCGGGCCAAGACCAAGAAGTTATTCATTCAAATTGAATAAAAACTTGAAGCGTTTGGCAAGAAAATCTGCTTTCTCAATCAAAGCAAAAGAGTCAAATATTATCGTATTAGAAGACTTCAATTTTGAAGTGCCAAACACTAAAAATTTCATTAACGTTTTGAAAGCTTTAGGGTTAGAGAATAAAAAATCTTTATTTGTGTTGGGAGAGTCGAATAAAAATGTATATTTGTCCTCACGCAATTTAAAGGCGTCTAGCGTTGTAACTAGTTCAGAATTAAGCACTTACGCTATTTTGAATGCAAACAATTTAGTGCTTTTAGAAGGGTCTTTGGAAGGAATTCAAGAAAATTTAAGCAAATAATAGGCCATGAGTATCATAATTAAACCTATAATTACTGAGAAAATTACCAAAGATGGTGAGGTTTTCAATCGCTTTGGATTCATCGTTGACAAAAAAGCAAACAAAATCCAGATTAAGAATGCTATAGAGGCGGCTTACGGGATTACTGTTGTTGAAGTAAACACGATGAACTACAGAGCTGATAGATCTACTAAATATACTAAAAGTGGTATCATCAACGGAAAGACAAATGCTTACAAAAAAGCAATTGTTCAAGTACAAGAAGGAGAAACGATAGATTTTTATAATAATATCTAATAAATAAGGCAGAAACATGTCAGTTAGAAAATTAAAACCTATTACCCCGGGTCAGCGTTTTAGAGTTGTTAATGGTTTTGACGCCATTACAACTGATAAGCCGGAGCGCTCTTTGTTAGCACCGATAAAAAACTCAGGAGGTAGAAATAGTCAAGGAAAGATGACCATGCGTTATACGGGTGGTGGTCACAAGCAGCGTTATCGTATTATTGATTTCAAAAGAACAAAAGACGGAATTCCGGCTACTGTGAAATCAATCGAATACGATCCAAACCGTACTGCTTTTATCGCTTTGTTAGCTTATGCTGATGGAGCAAAAACTTATATTATCGCTCAAAACGGATTGCAGGTAGGTCAGAAAGTAGTTTCTGGTGCTGAAGCATCTCCAGAAATCGGTAATACATTGCCTTTGAGCAAAATTCCTTTGGGAACTGTTATCTCTTGTATTGAGTTGCGTCCTGGTCAGGGAGCTGTTATTGCTCGTTCAGCAGGAACTTTCGCTCAATTAATGGCAAGAGATGGAAAATATGCAACAATTAAAATGCCTTCAGGAGAAACAAGATTAATCTTGTTGACTTGTTCGGCTACAATTGGAGCAGTATCTAATTCTGACCATCAATTGGTAGTATCTGGTAAAGCAGGTAGATCTAGATGGTTAGGTAGAAGACCTAGAACAAGACCAGTTGCGATGAACCCTGTTGATCACCCAATGGGTGGTGGAGAAGGACGTTCTTCAGGAGGACACCCACGTTCAAGAAAAGGGTTGCCTGCTAAAGGTTACAGAACGCGTTCTAAGCAAAATCCGAGTAACAAGTATATCGTAGAACGTAGAAAGAAATAATAAGATATGGCACGTTCATTAAAAAAAGGACCTTTTGTTCACTATAAATTAGATAAGAAAGTTCAAGAAAATATTGAAAAAGGTAATAAAGGAGTTGTAAAGACTTGGTCTAGAGCTTCTATGATTACTCCAGATTTTGTTGGACAGACTATCGCAGTTCATAACGGTCGTCAGTTTGTACCAGTTTACGTAACAGAAAACATGGTAGGTCATAAATTAGGAGAATTTTCACCAACAAGATCTTTTAGAGGTCACGCTGGAGCAAAAAATAAAGGTAAAAAATAAGAAGAGCAATGGGAGTTCGTAAAAGAGAAAGAGCTGAAGGCATCAAAGAAGCTAACAAGCAAGTTGCCTTCGCAAAATTGAATAACTGCCCTACTTCACCTAGAAAAATGCGCTTAGTAGCAGATCTAGTAAGAGGTCAGAAAGTGGAAAGAGCCTTGAATATTTTAAGATTCAGCTCTAAAGAAGCTTCAAGAAAATTAGAAAAACTTTTGTTGTCTGCAATCAATAACTGGGAGCAGAAAAACAGCGAAGGTAATGTAGCTGAAGCAGGCTTGATTGTTAAAGAGATCAGAGTAGATGGTGGAATGATGTTGAAAAGACTTCGTCCGGCTCCACAAGGTCGTGCACACAGAATTAGAAAACGTTCTAACCACGTAACTATCGTGTTGGGACAATTAGATAACACACAAAGCAATTAATAAGATGGGACAAAAGACAAATCCAATTGGAAACAGACTTGGTATCATCAGAGGATGGGATTCAAACTGGTATGGTGGAAATGATTACGGTGACAAACTTGCCGAAGATCACAAAATCAGAAAGTATATCCACGCTCGTTTATCAAAAGCTAGTGTATCAAAAGTAATCATCGAGAGAACTTTGAAGCTTGTAACCGTTACTATCACTACTGCCAGACCAGGTATCATTATCGGGAAAGGTGGCCAAGAGGTAGACAAGTTGAAAGAAGAGCTTAAGAAAATTACTGACAAAGAGGTTCAAATCAACATCTTTGAAATTAAAAGACCGGAGCTTGATGCTTACTTAGTGGCTACAAGTATCGCTCGTCAAATCGAAAGTCGTATTTCATACAGAAGAGCTATTAAAATGGCTATTGCGGCTGCAATGCGTATGAACGCTGAAGGTGTGAAAGTTATGATTTCAGGTCGTTTGAATGGTGCTGAAATGGCACGTTCGGAAATGTTCAAAGAAGGTAGAATTCCTCTATCAACTTTCAGAGCTGACATTGATTATGCACTTGCTGAAGCTCATACTACTTACGGTAGAATGGGAATCAAAGTGTGGATCATGAAAGGTGAGGTTTACGGCAAGAGAGATTTGTCTCCACTGGTTGGAATGGACAAAAAACAAGCCGGAAGCGGTAAAGGCGGAGATGCTCCTCGTGGCAAATCTGACAGACCAGGCAAATCAAACCCACGTAAAAGAAAGTAAATTTTTAAATTAAAGAAAAATGTTACAGCCTAAAAGAACAAAATACCGCAAGGTACAGAAGGGTAGAATGAAAGGTAACTCTCAAAGAGGGCACGAACTTTCTAACGGAATGTTTGGTATTAAATCTGTTCATGAAACTGGAATGTTCCTTACTTCTCGCCAAATCGAAGCTGCACGTATCGCTGCAACTCGTTACATGAAAAGAGAAGGACAATTATGGATTAAAATATTTCCAGATAAACCAATCACTAAGAAGCCTCTTGAAGTACGTATGGGTAAAGGTAAAGGTGCAGTTGAATATTGGGCTGCAGTTGTTAAACCCGGAAGAATTATGTTTGAGGTAGGTGGTGTGCCTTTGTCAGTTGCAAAAGAAGCTTTGCGTCTTGCAGCACAAAAACTTCCTGTTAAAACTAAGTTTGTCGTAGCTAGAGATTTCGAAGCATAATCAATTTTTATTATGAAACAATCAGAAATTAAAGATCTGTCTGTAGCTGAGTTGCAAGAAAAACTTGGTCAATTAAGAAAGACATATGCCGACCTAAAAAATGCTCACGCAATTTCTCCAATTGAAAACCCGCTTCAAATCAGAAGTTTGAGAAGATCAGTTGCAAGAATCGCTACAGAGTTAAGCAAAAGAGAGTTACAGTAATTGTATTCTGCTAAAAGATGGAAAAAAGAAATTTAAGAAAAGAGAGAATAGGTGTTGTTACTAGCAACAAAATGGAGAAATCTATTGTTGTTTCTGAAACAAAAAAAGTAAAACACCCGTTATACGGTAAGTTCGTGTTGAAAACTAAGAAATATGTAGCACACGACGAAACAAACGACTGTAACATTGGAGATACTGTAAGAATCAGCGAAACGCGTCCTTTAAGTAAATCAAAATGTTGGAGACTAGTTGAAATCATTGAAAGAGCTAAATAATTATGGTACAACAAGAATCAAGACTAAAAGTAGCAGATAACACAGGAGCTAAAGAAGTTTTAACTATCCGTGTTTTAGGAGGTACCAAAAGAAGGTATGCCTCTGTTGGTGACAAGATTGTAGTATCTATCAAAGATGCAACTCCAAACGGAAACGTGAAAAAAGGAGCTGTTTCAACTGCAGTTGTTGTACGTACCAAAAAAGAAGTGAGAAGAGCTGATGGTTCTTATATCCGTTTCGATGACAATGCATGTGTTCTTTTGAATGCTGCAGGAGAAATGAGAGGAACTCGTGTTTTTGGTCCAGTAGCAAGAGAACTTCGTGAGAAACAATTCATGAAGATTGTATCATTAGCACCAGAAGTGCTTTAATTATTTACAAGATGATAAAGCTAAAAATCAAATCAGGAGATACAGTAAAAGTTATCGCTGGCGACCATAAAGGTGCTGAAGGTAAGGTTTTACGTGTTGATCGTGAAAAAAATAAAGCGATTGTTGAAGGTGTAAACATGGTTTCAAAACACACGAAACCAAGTGCGAAAAACCCTCAAGGTGGTATCGTTAAGAAAGAAGCTCCAATTCATATCTCAAACATTGCTCTTATAGATCCTAAGACTAAAAAGGCTACAAGAACAGGTGTGAAAGTAGAAGGAGATAAGAAAGTAAGATTTTCAAAAAAATCTAATCAAGTATTATAGTGATGGCTTATATACCTAGACTAAAACAAGAGTATAAGGACAGAGTTATCTCTGCTCTTAAAGAAGAATTTGGTTACAAAAATGTAATGCAAGTTCCTAAATTGGAAAAAATCGTTTTGAGCCGCGGAGTTGGTGCTGCTGTATCTGATAAAAAACTTATCGATTATGCAGTTGATGAGTTGACTAAAATTACAGGTCAAAAAGCAGTAGCGACTATATCTAAAAAAGACGTAGCGTCATTCAAATTGAGAAAAGGAATGCCAATTGGTGCAAAAGTTACTTTGCGTGGCGAAAGAATGTATGAATTCTTAGACAGATTGATTACATCTTCATTGCCTCGAGTAAGAGACTTCGGCGGAATCAAAGCTACTGGTTTTGATGGAAGAGGAAATTACAACCTTGGAGTTTTGGAGCAAATCATTTTCCCTGAAATTGATATTGACAAAGTAAACAAAATCTCTGGTATGGATATTACCTTTGTAACATCTGCAAAAACAGATAAAGAAGCGAAGTCATTATTAGCAGAATTAGGATTACCTTTTAAAAAGAATTAAGTTATGGCTAAAGAATCAATGAAAGCCCGTGAGGTAAAAAGAGAAAAAACGGTAGCTAAGTATGCTGAAAAAAGAAAAGCTTTATTAGAAGCTGGAGATTATGAAGGCCTACAAAAATTACCGAAAAATGCTTCTCCTGTTCGTTTGCACAACCGTTGCAAATTGACTGGAAGACCTAGAGGGTATATGCGTCAATTCGGTATTTCACGTGTAACTTTCCGTGAAATGGCTAACCAAGGATTGATACCAGGAGTTAAAAAAGCCAGCTGGTAAAATCAAAAATTTTGTTTTCTCGACAGATAGTTGTAAGTTTGCCGGATTTTTGCCGCGAACCGGCAACTATCTGTCGATTAATTAGTAAGTTTTAATGGTTTCAGGTTCTACCGGAAAGTCCGGGACGAATACCAAAACCGCAATTTTAATTATATGTATACAGATCCTATTGCGGATTATTTGACAAGAGTTAGAAACGCTGTGGCTGCAAACCACAAAGTCGTTGAAATTCCTGCTTCTAATCTTAAAAAAGAAATCACAAAGATTTTATTTGATCAAGGATATATCTTGAGCTACAAGTTTGAGGACAACTCTGTACAGGGTTCAATCAAAATTGCTTTGAAGTATGATAAAGATACTAAAGAGCCAGTTATCAAAGATATCCAAAGAATTAGTAAACCAGGTTTGCGTAAATATGCAGGTGCTGCTAAACTTCCAAGAATCCTTAACGGATTAGGTATTGCTATTGTTTCAACATCAAGAGGTTTGATGACTGGAAAACAAGCTAAGCAATTGAACATTGGTGGAGAGGTAATCTGTTACGTATACTAATTTTAAACGACTTATTAAGATGTCAAGAATAGGAAAAAACCCAATCGCAATCCCTGCCGGAGTAACTGTTGAAGTTGCTGAAGGTGTGATTACGGTAAAAGGAAAATTAGGTCAGCTTACTCAGGAATATTCTAATGTTACTGTAAAAGTTGAAGATGGTCAAGTTCAGGTTGAAAGAGCATCTGATCAGAAAGAAGAGAGAGCAAAACACGGATTGTACAGAGCGTTAATCAATAACATGATTGTTGGTGTATCTGAAGGTTTTACAAAGGAATTGGAATTGGTTGGAGTAGGTTACAGAGCTTCTAATCAAGGACAAAAACTTGATTTGGCTCTAGGATTTTCACACAATATCATTTTAGATATTGCTCCTGAAGTAAAATTGGAGACAGTTTCTGAAAAAGGTAAGAACCCAATCGTAAAATTAACATCTTTCGATAAACAACTTGTAGGACAGGTAGCTGCGAAAATCAGAAGTTTCCGTAAGCCAGAGCCATACAAAGGAAAAGGAGTTAAGTTTGTTGGTGAAGTATTAAGAAGAAAAGCAGGTAAATCAGCTTAAAAATAAAAGATTATGTCATTAACAAAATCTGAAAGAAGACAGAGAATTAAATTCAGAATCAGAAAAATCGTAAGCGGTACTGCTGCTAAACCAAGACTTTCTGTATTCAGAAGTAACAAAGAAATCTATGCACAGCTCATAGACGATGTAAATGGTGTTACTTTATTGGCTGCTTCCTCTAGAGAGAAAGAAGTAGATACTAAAGGTACAAACGTAGAAGTTGCAGCAGCAGTTGGAAAACTGGTAGCTGAAAAAGCGTTGAAAGCCGGAATTGAAACCGTTACCTTCGATAGAGGCGGATATCTATATCACGGTCGTATTAAATCATTAGCAGAAGGCGCTAGAGCGGCTGGACTTAAATTCTAAGAAATTATGTATCATAAATACAAAAACGTAGAGTTAGTAAAACCAAGTGGACTTGAATTAAAGGACCGTTTGGTGAGTGTAAACCGTGTAACTAAAGTTACTAAGGGTGGTAGAGCTTTCGGATTTTCTGCAATTGTAGTTGTAGGTGACGAGAACGGTGTAGTTGGACATGGACTTGGAAAATCTAAAGATGTTTCTGAAGCTATTGCTAAAGCAGTAGAAGATGCAAAGAAAAATCTTGTGAAAATTCCATTGAGCAGCAAAACTGTTCCTCACGAACAAAAAGGTAAATTTGGTGGAGCGCGTGTATTCTTGATGCCTGCATCTCATGGTACAGGAGTTATCGCTGGTGGAGCTGTTCGTTCAGTTCTTGAATCAGTAGGTATTCACGACGTATTATCAAAATCTCAAGGTTCTTCAAACCCTCATAACGTGGTAAAAGCAACTTTTGATGCTTTATTGCAAATGAGAAGCGCTTATACTGTTGCAAAACAGAGAGGTGTTTCTTTGGAGAAAGTTTTTAAAGGTTAATTCAAGGAAAAATGGCAAAATTATTAGTAAAACAAGTTAGAAGCAAAATCAACTGTCCTCTATCTCAAAAAAGAGGTCTTGAAGCTTTAGGTCTTCGTAAAATGGGACAAGTTGTGGAGCATGAGTCAAATCCTGCTATCCTTGGGATGATAAACAAAGTAAAACACTTAGTTTCTGTTGAAGAAGCTAAATAACAAATTATAGTTATGAATTTAAGTAACTTACAGCCAGCTGAAGGCTCAACACACAATCAAAACAAAAGATTAGGTAGAGGAGAAGGTTCTGGAAAAGGTGGTACTTCTGCAAGAGGTCACAAAGGAGCTAAGTCTCGTTCTGGTTACTCTAAAAAGATTGGTTTTGAAGGAGGTCAGATGCCACTTCAAAGACGTGTGCCTAAATTTGGTTTTAAAAACATCAATCGTAAAGAATACGAAGGTGTAAACCTTGATACGCTTCAAGCTTTGGTTGATAATGGCATTGTTACAGATAACACTGTTGATATGACAGTTTTCGTAGCTAACCGTTTGGCAACTAAAAACGAAATCGTAAAGATTTTGGGTAGAGGTGAATTAAAAGCTAAATTAAAGGTAACCGCACATAAATTTACTGCTACTGCAAAAGCTGCTATCGAAGCTGCCGGAGGAGAAGCTGTAACTTTGTAATCCTTAATAATCAAGATGAAGAAGTTTATAGAATCGTTAAGCAATGTTTGGAAGATTGAAGAGCTAAAAAACAGAATTTTAGTTACTCTTGGATTGTTATTGGTGTATCGTTTTGGAGCACAAGTAACGCTTCCAGGGATTGATGCGACTAAGTTACATGGACTTACTGATCAAACAAAAGAAGGAATCGGATGGTTAATTGATGTATTTACAGGTGGTGCGTTTTCGCAGGCATCTGTATTTGCATTAGGTATCATGCCATATATCTCTGCATCTATCGTAGTTCAATTGATGGGTATTGCTGTGCCTTACCTTCAAAAGCTACAAAAAGACGGTGAAAGCGGAAGAAAGAAAATGAATCAAATCACGCGTTGGTTGACTATCGTAATTACGTTGGTTCAGGCTCCGGGTTATATTTTCAACCTTTACAGAACTTTACCGGGAGAAGCTTTCCTTTCTAATGTGAACCCAGGATTGATCTCACCTTTTGCATTTCAGTTCTTGTCTGTTGTAATACTTGTTTCAGGTACTATCTTCGCGATGTGGCTTGGAGAAAAAATTACAGATAAAGGAATCGGAAACGGTATATCGTTATTGATTATGGTGGGTATTATTGCGAGAATGCCACAAGCATTCATCCAGGAATTCTCTACCAGAGTAACAAACAATAACGGTGGTCCAATGCTTTTGGTTTTCGAAGTAATAATTTGGTTGCTCGTCATCGTAGCTTGTGTTCTATTAGTTATGGCGGTTCGAAAAATTCCGGTACAGTATGCACGCCGTACGGTATCAGGTGAATTCGAACAGGCAGGAAACAGACAATGGATTCCTCTGAAGCTGAATGCTTCCGGAGTTATGCCAATCATCTTTGCTCAGGCAATTATGTTCATTCCTGCAGCTTTGGCTGGTTTATCTAGCTCAGAAACAGCTACTTCAGTTAGTACGGCTTTCCAGAATATTTTTGGATGGCAGTATAACTTGGTTTTCGCCTTGTTAATCATAGTTTTTACTTACTTTTACACCGCAATTACAGTACCTACAAATAAAATGGCAGATGATTTGAAAAGAAGCGGCGGTTTTATCCCAGGAATCAAACCTGGTGCTGAAACTTCAGAATTCTTAGATAAGATTATGTCTTACATCACATTCCCAGGTTCATTATTCCTTGCTTTGATTGCTGTGTTCCCAGCAATCGTTGTCACTGTTTTGAATGTACAACCATCCTGGGCTTTGTTTTACGGAGGTACATCGTTATTGATTATGGTTGGAGTTGCAAGTGATACTATCCAGCAAATTAATTCTTATTTGTTGAACAAGCATTACGATGGTTTGATGAAAAGTGGTAAAAATAGAAAAGCAGTAGCTTAATTTTTATGGCAAAACAATCAGCAATAGAACAAGACGGATCCATCATCGAAGCATTATCAAATGCGATGTTCCGTGTAGAGTTAGAAAATGGACATATTGTAATAGCTCACATCTCTGGGAAAATGCGTATGCATTACATCAAATTATTGCCTGGCGATAAAGTGAAGCTGGAAATGAGCCCTTACGATTTGTCAAAAGCAAGAATTACTTATAGATACTAAAGCTATTAAAATGAAAGTAAGAGCATCAGTTAAAAAAAGAAGTGCCGAGTGCATCATCGTACGAAGAAAAGGAAGATTGTACGTTATTAATAAAAAGAATCCTAGATTTAAACAAAGACAAGGATAGTTATGGCAAGAATAGCAGGGGTAGATATACCTAAAAACAAAAGAGGAGTTATCGCTTTAACTTATATCTTCGGGATAGGAAAAAGCAGAGCTATTGAGATTTTAGAAAAAGCTCAAGTTAGCCAGGATACTAAAGTTCAAGATTGGAATGATGATGAAATCGGAGCTATCCGTGAGGCAGTTTCCTACTTCAAAATTGAAGGTGAATTGCGTTCTGAAATTTCATTGAACATCAAACGTTTGATGGATATCGGATGTTATAGAGGAATTCGTCACAGATCTGGTCTTCCATTAAGAGGACAAAGAACTAAAAACAACTCTAGAACTAGAAAAGGTAAAAGAAAAACTGTTGCTAACAAGAAAAAGGCAACTAAATAATAAGTAGTATGGCTAAGGCAAGTACAAAAAAACGTAAAGTTATCGTTGAATCAACAGGCGAAGCTCATATTAATGCAACTTTTAACAACATCATCATCTCTTTGACTAACAAAAAAGGTGAAGTTATTTCTTGGTCTTCTGCAGGTAAGATGGGATTCAGAGGTTCTAAAAAGAACACTCCGTATGCCGCTCAAATGGCAGCTGAAGATTGCAGCAAAGTAGCGTTAGAAGCTGGACTTAAAAAAGTGAAAGTTTATGTAAAAGGACCAGGTAACGGACGTGAGTCTGCTATCCGTTCTATTCATAACGGCGGAATTGAAGTAACAGAAATCATTGACGTTACTCCAATGCCACACAACGGATGTCGTCCTCCAAAAAGACGTAGAGTTTAATTAATATTTAAGTATAACTAGGTAGAATCTAAGATTATCGGAGGATATGACCTGAATTCATAATCTCTACCTTAATTAATTTTTAAAATGGCAAGATATACTGGTCCAAAAACTAAAATTGCTCGTAAATTCGGCGAGGCAATCTTCGGAGATGACAAAGCCTTCGAAAAAAGAAATTATCCACCGGGACAACACGGATTGGCTAAAAAAAGAGGTAAGAAATCTGAATACGCTATCCAGTTAATGGAAAAGCAAAAAGCTAAGTATTCTTATGGAATCTTGGAAAAACAATTCAGAAACTTATTCGAAAAAGCTTCTGCTACTAAAGGAGTAACAGGTGAAGTTCTTTTACAACTTTGTGAGGCAAGACTTGATAACGTAGTTTTCAGAATGGGAATCGCTCCATCAAGAAGAGCTGCACGTCAAATCGTTTCTCACAGACACATCACTGTTAACGGTGAAGTTGTAAACATCCCTTCATATCACTTGAAACCTGGAGATAAAGTTGCCGTTCGTGAAAAATCTAAATCTTTAGAAGCTATCGAGCGTTCATTATCTAATTCAAGTCACGTTTACGAGTGGATTACTTGGAACAACGACCTTAAAGAAGGTACTTTCGTTTCAGTTCCAGCGAGACTTCAAATCCCAGAAAACATTAAAGAGCAACTAATCGTAGAGTTGTATAACAAATAATAAGACACTAGTCGAACATATGGCAATATTTAATTTTCAGAAGCCCGATAAAGTTATCATGATCGATTCAACCGATTTCGAAGGTAAGTTTGAATTCAGACCTTTGGAACCTGGTTACGGATTGACTGTTGGTAATGCACTTAGACGAGTCTTGCTTTCCGCTTTAGAAGGATATGCAATAACATCTGTTCGTATCGAAGGTGTAGATCACGAGTTTTCTACAATTTCAGGAGTAGTGGAAGACGTTACAGAAATCATCCTAAATCTTAAACAAGTACGTTTCAAGCGTCAGATTGAAGATATAGACAATGAATCTGTTTCTATCTCAATTTCTGGTAAAGACCAGATTACTGCTGGAGATTTTCAAAAATTTATTTCTGGTTTCCAAGTATTGAACCCGGAATTGGTTATCTGCAACTTAGATAGCAAAGTTAACTTGAATATGGAGTTGACTATTGAAAAAGGTAGAGGATACGTTCCTGCAGAAGAGAATAAAAAACAAAACGCTGCAATCGGTACTATTTTTACGGATTCTATCTTTACACCGGTAAAGAACGTGAAATATGCTATCGAGAACTTCCGTGTTGAGCAAAAAACAGATTACGAAAAACTAGTTTTCGAAATCAAGACTGACGGATCTATCAATCCTAAAGATGCTCTTACTGAAGCTGCTAAAGTTTTGATTCACCATTTCATGCTGTTCTCTGATGAAAGAATAACACTTGAAGCTGATGAAATCGCTCAGACAGAATCTTATGATGAAGAATCATTACACATGAGACAATTGCTTAAAACTAAGCTTGTTGATATGGATTTGTCTGTTAGAGCTTTAAATTGCTTGAAAGCGGCTGAAGTTGATACACTCGGAGATCTAGTATCTTTCAATAAGAATGACTTAATGAAGTTCCGTAATTTCGGTAAAAAATCATTAACTGAGCTTGATGAGCTTGTTGCAGTGAAAAATTTACATTTCGGAATGGATTTAACAAAGTATAAATTAGATAAAGAATAATCTAATCCCGAATTCGTTCGAGATTAAATTTCAATAGCAATGAGACACGGAAAAAAAATCAATCACTTAAGCAGACAGGCATCGCACAGAAAAGCTATGTTGTCTAATATGGCTTGTTCTCTAATCGAACACAAACGTATTAACACTACTGTTGCTAAAGCTAAAGCGCTTAAACAATATGTTGAGCCTTTGATTACTAAATCAAAAGAAGACACTACTCATAACAGACGTATTGTTTTTTCTTACCTTAAAAATAAGTATGCTGTAACTGACCTTTTCAGAGATGTTGCTGCAAAAGTTGGAGATCGTCCAGGTGGATACACTCGTATCATCAAACTTGGAAATCGTTTAGGAGATAACGCTGATATGGCGATGATCGAACTAGTTGATTTCAACGAACTATACAACGGAGGTAAAAAAGAAGTTAAAAAAGCGAAAAGCCGTCGTGGTGGTAAGTCTACTAAGAAAGCAGAAGAAACTGCTGTCGAAGAGGCTCCAAAAGTTGAAACTCCAGCTGCACCGGCTGCAGAAACTTCTACTGATGCTGCTGAATAATGAAGAAATTCATTTCATAAATAAAAAAAGGATAAGCTATTATAGTTTATCCTTTTTTTTTGCCGTTTGAAAATGGTCTATCGAGAAATAAATTTTTAGAAACTCTAAAATTGAATTAAATTTGCAACCGCATTCCATAACTACACAACACAACAATAAAAAATGAAATACACAACACGACAAAAAGCAATTCTCCTTCTTAGTGATGGAACCATCTTTTACGGGAAATCTATAGGTATAGAAGGAACTACTTTTGGCGAAGTCTGCTTTAATACAGGAATGACAGGCTATCAGGAAATTTTCACAGACCCGTCCTATTTTGGCCAAATTATGGTGGCAACAAATGCCCATATTGGTAATTATGGAGTGAATGAGGAAGATGTAGAATCCGATCAGATTATGATTTCGGGATTAGTCTGCAAAAACTTTTCTTTTAATTATTCGCGTGCCAATTCTTCCGGTAGCCTTGAGGACTACTTTAAGAAGCAGAATTTAATATGCATTTCTGATGTAGATACCAGGGCTCTGGTAAGCTACATTCGGGATAATGGTGCTATGAATGCCGTAATTTCTACCGATGGGAAATCTATTGAAGAATTAAAAGAAATGCTGGCAAAAGTGCCTAATATGGAAGGTTTGGAGCTGGCTTCGAAAGTTTCTACCAAAGCACCTTATTTTGTAGGTGAAGAAACGGCTACATATAGAATTGCAGCTTTGGATTTGGGAATCAAGAAAAATATATTGCGAAATCTTGCCAAAAGAGATTGTTATATAAAAGTTTTCCCTTTTGATACGACCTATGAAGAGATGAAAGCTTTTAATCCTGATGGATTTTTCCTTTCCAATGGTCCTGGTGATCCGGATCCTCTTTTTGGAGCTATAGAAATAGCAAAGAAAATTTTATCCAATGATGATCCTGTGTTTGGAATCTGTCTTGGACATCAGGTTTTGGCTCTTGCTAACGGAATCCCAACCTATAAGATGTTTAACGGCCACAGAGGGATAAACCATCCGGTAATGAATGTTATTACAGGAAAAGGAGAAATAACTTCCCAAAACCATGGATTTGCGGTAAATCGTGAAGCGTTGGAAAAACATCCGGATTTGGAAATAACCCATCTTCATATTAACGACGGAACCGTTGCCGGTATGCGAATGAAAAATAAAAATTGCTTTTCAGTACAGTATCACCCGGAAGCAAGTCCGGGACCGCATGATTCATCTTATTTATTTGATCAGTTTATTGAGAAAATCAAAAGCTGTGTAGCAAAATAAAAATAAATCAGAATAAAAAAGAGCCACTTTATAAAGTGGCTCTTTTATTTTGAAATCTGTTTCCAGATTATTGCTTCATCACCTTAATGGTTTTAGTTTGTCCCTCTGCAGTTACTTTTACTAAATAAGATCCAGTCGGCAAGTTAGACATGTCGATTGTACCATTAGTATCATTAATTGTTTTGGAAACCACATTTTGACCTAATAAGTTAAAGATGCTTACGTCTGAAATGTTTTGGTCGTAAGATAGGTTCAAAATATTGCTAACAGGATTCGGATAAGCTTTGAAATTAGCGTTATTGAATCCAGGAACACTTAATGTCGGACTCCAGGCAGAGATTGAGAAAGCTTCTTCTTCATCGTTACTGTATTCCCATACTCTGATATAAACTGTTTCTCCTGCTGTTCTTCCGGTCAGGTTGATTTTTGAATAATTTGCGCTTCCACCATCGTCATTGCATTCGATTAATTCTAAAGCATCGCAAGTTCCTGAATAAATTGCCAACCCTGAATCAAAGCCGGTAACGCTTGACCCGACAGGATTGCCAGTTTCAATAGTTAATTTTCCGTCTGCAGGAATAACTACTTTATACCAAACATCACTGCCCTCATAACTGGCACATTCCGGATCCGGAATAGTGGCTGAAAGAGAAGAATCTGTAGCGCCTGCTATAGTTGAATTCACAGCTCCGCCGGCATATGTTGTAGCAGCAGTCAAAGTGATGGCATTTGCACAATCATCATTTGCAGGTGGTGGAGGTGTAGTACCAACACAAATATCAAAATTGGTAGATCCAATTTCATCACTATTATAACTGAATACTCTTAAATAGTAAGTAGTACCAACGGTTAATCCGCTAACCACACTTGTATCAGGATCGCTGATAGATATGCTTATCAATTGTCCTCCACATGTTCCTTCAAAAACTTCATGAACAAGGTCTGATGGATCTCCTTCTACGTTTAGTAGGGTTACTCTATGTGAAGTTGCCGTAGCTACAAAAGTATACCAAACATCATCATCTGCTGTTCCAACACTGCTTTCCGATTCTCCCGAATCCGTAGCGCCGGCAATTGTACCTGCTGTTGTAGAAGCGCAGGATGCGTCGGCATTTACTGTAAGTGCGATTGCATTCGTACAGTCATCATTTGCCGGAGGGGCAGGCTGAGAACCAATGCAGATGTCAAAAGTTGTTGATTCCGGTGTATCAGAGTAATAACTGTATACTCTAACATAATAAGTAGTGCCAACAGTCAGGTCTGTAGCGAAACTAGAATCGCTATCACTCGAATATAATAAAGACAATGTACCGCAAGTGCCTTCAAACACTTCGTGTACTAAATCTGTTTCGTCTCCTTCTACATTTATAAGATTTATTTTGTGAGATGTTGCAGTAGCTACAAAGCTGTACCATACGTCATCATCTGCCTCTCCTGTATCCGTTTCAATTCCGGAATCCGTAGCGCTTACTAATGTTCCTGAAGTTACAGTTGTGCAGTTAAGATCAGAGTTGACAGTTAAGGCAATAGCACCAGCACATTCATCATTCGCTGGAGCCGGTGGAAATGTTCCTACACAAATATCAAAAGTCGTTGATTCTGAAGCAGTACTTCCGTAAGTAAATACCCTTACATAATAAGTAGTGCCAACAGTTAGCCCGGAAACTGTGCTTTCGTCATTGTCACTTGAGTTTAAAATAGTTAATCCTGCACATGTGCCGTCTAATACTTCATGTACCAAATCGGTCTGGTCGCCCTCAACGTTTGTAAGTGTTATTTTGTGAGTAGCAGCAGTAGCGACAAAGCTATACCATACATCATCATCTGCTGTTCCTGTATCGGCTTCGATTCCGGAATTTGTAGCACTTGCCAATGTTCCTGAAGTTGTTGATGTACAGTTGAAATCAGAGTTTACAGTCAAAGCAACGGCTCCGGCACATTCGTCGTTAGCTGGTGCTGCTGGCGGAACGCTGATACAAAGGTTAAAAGTAGTTGATTCGGCGGCAGCAGAACTGTACGTGAATACTCTAAGGTAATAAGTAGTTCCAACTGTTAGTCCGGTAACAAGGCTTGATTCAGGATCGCTTGCGTGTAAGCTTATAAGCTGGCCACCACAAGTTCCCTGGAATACTTCGTGTACAAGGTCAGTAATATCACCGTTAATATTTAACAGCTTAATTCTGTGTGTTGTCGAGGTGGCTACAAATGTGTACCAAACGTCATCATTTGAATTACCAACACTTGATTCGCTTTCGTTCGAATCAGTAGCGCTAACCAGTGTTCCTGCGGTTTTTAAAGTACAGGAATCGTTTGTGTTTACTTGAACAGCTATTGCATTAGCGCATTCGTCGTTAGCAGGTGGAGCCGGAGGAACGCTTACACAGATGTTAAAGGTTGTCGATTCCGAAGGGCTGCTTCCGTAACTGAATACTCTTACGTAATAAGTAGTACCTATAGTAAGGCCGCTAACAAGGCTTGAATCAGGATCGCTTGAATTTAGTACAACTAATGAACCACAAACACCGTCCATTACTTCGTGAACCAAATCCGTATTATCTCCACTGCTGTCAATTAATTTTATTCTGTGGGAAGTAGCAGTAGCTACAAAACTATACCACACGTCATCATCAGCAGTTCCTATGTTCGTTGAAATTCCAGAATCTGTAGCGCCAATAAGTGTTCCTGGTGTTACAGAAGCACATGGTGTATTGGCGGGATTTACTGTCAAGGAAATTGCAGTTGTACATTCGTCATTGGTTAATTCCGGTAAAGTAGTTATACAAATATCGAAAGTAGTCAATGCCGGGCTGGATCCATACGAAAACACTCTTACATAATAGGTATTACCAACGGTTAAGCCGCTAACAAGACTAGATTCAGGATCGCTGGAACTCAATATGTTCAAGGAGCTACAAGTGCCATCCATTACTTCGTGTACCAAATCGGTTGCGTTGCCATCAATGTTTAAAAGTGAAATTTTATGAGATGTTGCTGTAGCTACAAAGCGATACCATACATCGTCGTCTGCAGTTCCCGTTTCCGTGCTAACGCCAGAATCGGTAGCGCCAGCCAAAACTCCTGTAGCGACAGAAGTGCAGGTTAAACCTGAGTTAGGCGTCAAAATTATAGCATTTGCACATTCATCATTGGTTAAAGCTGGTAAAGTGCCTACACAAATATCAAATGTTGTTGTGACAGCGTCATCATAATAACTGTAAACCCTTACATAATACGTAGTTCCAATTGTCAATCCGGAAACAACACTTGTGTTAGGATCCCTGGAACTCAGGATGTTTAATGTTCCGCAAGTTCCGCTCATGACCTCATGGGCTAAATCGGTGTCATCACCTTCTACATTTAATAGGCTGATTTTGTGTGTTGTTGCTGTTGCAACGAAGCTATACCACACATCATCATCGGCAGTACCGGTATCTGCTTCGATTCCGGAGTCTGTAGCGCCTGCTAATGTTCCGGCAGTTTTTGATGTGCAGGACAAGTTAGTGTTAACGGTTAGCGAAGTGGCATTGGCACAGTCATCATTACTGGGAGCCTGTGCATAGGCATGGCAATAGAAGGCAAGTAATGCCCAAAAAAATAGATTTTTTTTCATTAGTTAGTTGTTTGATTAATAGCGCCTGAATTTCGGCGTATTTGCGCAAAAAAACAAAAACTAATTAGAATTTAGCGGTTTTGAATTAGAATTTGAAATAGTGTTCTGGAGTTGTATTAACAAATCTGACAACAAAAAATCTTATGCAGATTCTTAATTTTTTCTATGCCAGAATGACAGGATGAAATAGTAGGGCGAAAAATACTGTTGTGAGAAGGAAAGAGTTGTGAGAAAATAAATAACAAATGCTAAAACGTTTGCGTTTATAAGTTTTTAAAAAATAAAAGATTTCGGATTTTAAAATCCTTAAATTTGTGTTCTATTCAGAAAAACAACCAAATAATAACAAATAAACAATTAATAATGAGCAGAATTATTAAAATCCACGCAAGACAAATCCTTGATTCCAGAGGAAATCCAACTATTGAAGTTGATGTAGTAACAGAACATGGAATTTTGGGTAGGGCTGCCGTACCGTCAGGAGCTTCAACGGGAGAACATGAGGCCGTAGAACTTCGTGACGGAGGCAAAGCATTTATGGGTAAAGGAGTTATGAAAGCGGTGGAAAATGTAAATATAAAAATTGCCGAAGAATTATTAGGAAATTCTGTTTTCGAGCAAAACCTGATCGATCAGAGAATGATTGAATTGGACGGTACTCCTAATAAGTCAAACCTGGGCGCTAATGCTATTCTTGGGGTTTCTTTGGCGGTTGCCAAAGCAGCTGCAAATGAATTGGGCTTGCCGTTGTATCGTTATGTTGGAGGTGTTTCAGGTAATACGCTTCCGGTTCCTATGATGAATATCATCAATGGAGGTTCGCACTCGGATGCTCCAATCGCTTTTCAGGAATTTATGATTATGCCGGTAAAAGCAAAAACGTTTACACAGGCAATGCAAATGGGAACAGAGGTTTTTCACCACCTGAAAAAAGTATTGCACGATAGAGGATTGAGTACTGCGGTAGGAGATGAAGGTGGTTTTGCTCCAAATTTGGCTGGTGGAACAGAAGACGCATTGGATTCAATTAAAAAGGCAGTTGAAAATGCAGGTTATGTTTTTGGTGAAGATATTAAGATTGCTTTAGATTGTGCTGCCTCAGAATTTTATGTAAACGGAAATTACGATTACAAGAAGTTTGAAGGGGAAACAGGAAAAGTTCGTTCTTCAAAAGAACAGGCAGAATATCTGGCTGAACTGGCATCAAAATATCCAATTATTTCGATTGAAGACGGTATGCAGGAAAACGATTGGGACGGTTGGAAATATCTTACAGAATTAATAGGGGATAAAGTACAGCTTGTAGGAGATGATTTGTTTGTAACCAATGTTGAGCGTCTTAAAAAAGGAATAGACAAGGGAATTGCAAATTCAATTTTAGTAAAAGTAAACCAGATTGGTACGCTAACTGAAACCATTGCTGCAGTAAATATGGCACACAATGCCGGATATACATCAGTAATGTCGCACCGTTCCGGAGAAACAGAAGACAATACAATTGCGGATTTGGCGGTAGCTTTGAACTGTGGACAAATAAAAACAGGTTCGGCATCGCGTTCTGACCGTATGGCAAAATACAATCAATTGCTTCGTATTGAGGAAGAATTAGGAAGTACGGCCTATTTCCCTGGTGAAAAAGCTTTCAAGATTAAATAATTTAGCTATCTTTAAATAATTAAAACCCTTTTGGATGTATATTCCGAAAGGGTTTTTTTATAAAATCAAATTCTAAATTAAAACCGTCAAATTCTAAGTTTTGACTATATTCGGGAAATAGAATATTATTTTTGTTAATTGCGCATCGTGTGAATTGGTGTGCCGGAATCTTAAAGATAAAACGTTTTTGGAATGAATATGAAATCCTTTGTGATCTGCTTTTTTATGCTGTTTTGCGTTCTTTCCTATTCGCAGGAAAAGACGATAGACAGCCTGAAAAACGTTTTAAACCATACAAAAAACGATATTGATAAGGCCGAACTGCTGAATGCAATAGCATCAGAATACATGTCCAGTGATCCAAAGCAGATGCGTGAGTATGCAAACAAAGCACTGGAACTCTCCAAAAAAATAAAGTATCGGATTGAAGAAGGAAATGCCTGTCTGAATTTAGGAAACGTAAATGTCATTCTCGGAAACTATTCATTGGCATTGGATAATTTTTCAAATGCACAACAAATCTTCGAAGCCGATCTGGCAACCGACCTTAAAAATAGTTCCAAGATAAAAAACGGACTTGCCCGCGCTTATGGAAGTATAGGGATAGTCTTTTCGGAACAAAGTAACTATGCCAAAGCTTTGCAATACCACCTGAAAGCGGTCAGGATTTATGAAGAAATGAAAGACGGGGCAAGAACAGCCCGTATCTACAATAATATTGGTATAGTATATCAGGCCCTGAAAGAAGATTTCAAGGCATTGGATTATTTTACAAGAGCCCAAAAACTTCAGGAAAAGGCAGGAGATATGACCGTAGGTATCACTACCACCAATATTGGTAATATCTATCTAAGACAGAAAAATTATTCCAAAGCTTTTGAGTATTATACCAAATCAAAAAATACCTTCGATAAAAGCAGCGATGCCAGAGGACTGGGAGAATTATACAACAATCTGGGTTCCTATTATTGGCAAACAGGCAACTTGCCTAAAGCGACAGAAAGCTGGGAAAAAGCCATTGCCCAGTTCAAATCTATAGACGATAAATTTGGTATTTCAGATACCTATTCGCACTTGGGTAATTTTTATTATAGCCAGAAACAATATAATGAAGCAATGGCTAATGCAGTCAGTGCCTTAAAACTTGCTAAAGAACTGGAGGTGTTGGAACAGGTCATGAATTCCGAAAAACTCATCAGTTCGATTTATGAAAAGCAAAACAAACCGGACCTGGCGTTAGAGCATTATAAATATTATAATATTGCAAGAGACAGTCTGGTTAGCCATGAAAATATCAGGAAAAGCGTTCAGGCTGAAATGAATTTTGATTTTGAAAAAAAGCAGACCATGCAGCAAGAGGCTCATGAAAAAAGAGAATTGCTTTTTAAGGAACAAAATAAAAGATACCAACTGCAGGCCATTTTTGGAGCTTTATTCGTAATCTTGATTTTTGGAATTATTTTTCTGATTTATAACAGGATGCAGCTCAAAAAAACACTAACCTTGCAGAAGGAGTTGGCAGAATACGAGCAAAAAGCACTGCATCTTCAGATGAATCCGCATTTTGTATTTAATTGCCTGGGTTCTATTTCAAGCTTTATTGTACAAAACGGTACGGATTCAGCTATAAAATACCTCTCCAAATTTTCAAAATTGATGCGGCTTACATTGGAATATTCTAAAGAATCGCTTATCCCGATTGATAAGGAAATTGAAAGCCTGCAAAATTATTTGGAGCTGGAGCAACTTCGTTCCGATAAAATGTTTAATTTCAGCATCACCAAAAGTGACCTGATAGAAGACGATATGGCACTGCCACCGCTATTATTGCAGCCTTTTGTGGAAAATGCAATTATCCACGGTTTGATTCCTAAAAAAGAAGTCGGAAAAATCGATATTGATTTCTCACTAAAAGAAGAAAGCCTGATATGTACAATTGTCGATAACGGGATAGGTTTTGAAAAGTCGCAGGAGTTAAAAGCAGCTTCGGTTTCAATTCATAAATCGATGGCTTTGGATATAACCCGGAAACGACTTGAAATGATGGAGGCAGTTACCTCAAAAACATCAAAAGTAGAAATAAAGGAACTGAAAGACGAAAATGGAAATCCGGTTGGTACGGAAGTAGTCCTTCACCTGCCTATACAATATATTAAATAAGTATGATTACAGCAGTATTGATAGATGATGACAGCAACCTGAGAAAAGGAATGAAAAGCCTGTTGAGTCGCTATGCGCCTGAAATTAAAATTTTAGGAGAAGCTGACAGCGTGAAAACAGGTATCAAGGTTATGGACAGCCTTAAACCTCAGGTGGTTTTTCTCGACATACAGCTTACAGATGGTACAGGTTTTGATATTCTCGAAAATCTGGCGCAAAAAAATGGCAAGTCTTCTTCGCATATTGTCTTTATCACAGCCCATGAAGAATATGCTATCAAGGCATTCCGATTTAGTGCTTTGGATTTCCTTTTAAAGCCTGTAGACCCGGAAGAATTGGAAAAAGTTATAGAAAAAATAAAAAGCACTTTAGAAAAGAATGATAATTACGCGCACATCGACCTGCTTTTGGAAAATATAAGAAAGAAAGTTGATAATTTTAAAAGAATAGCGCTTTCTACTTCCGACGGAATTCACCTGTTGGAAGTCAGCGATATTATTCGCTGTGAGTCTGAAGACAATTATACCAAGTTTTATATTAAGAACGGCAAGCCGATCTTGATTTCAAAAACACTAAAAGAATACGAGGAATTATTGGCAGAGCATGGCTTCGAAAGAATCCATCAGTCTCATCTGATCAATCTTTCCTGCCTCAAATCCTACATCAAAAAAGACGGAGGTTATGTCATTATGGCCGATAATAGCAAACTTCCGATATCACAAAGAAAAAAAGAAAGATTGCATGAATTGCTGAAAATGATTTAGCGAATTCTAACCCGAAATGCTAAAATTCTAAATAATTTCTTTTTGTGGCTCCTACTTTATTATATTTGGAGGTTATTATTATGAAAAAAATGATGGTTATATGAAAAGATTATTACTTTATGGGCTGTTGTTCTTATACGGGTTCAGCTATGCGCAGAACGTAGATATCTTAGACCCATCTTTTAAAAGCAAATTGTTGGCTGCTGATGTTTCCAATCGGATAGCAAAAGACGGCAACGGAACTCCTATACGTATTGACCTGAATAATGATGGCGAAATTCAACTTACTGAAGCCGTTAGAGTCGTAGAACTGAATGTTTCCGCTTCAGATATTTCTTCTCTTCAGGGAATTAATCATTTTTCCAACCTGAAAATCCTTGAATGTTATAATAATTCAATAAATACGCTCAATCTTTCAAATAACCCTTATCTTGAATATGTTGATTGTTCTGAAAACCAGATTTCTTCATTAAACCTGAACGGACTGGTTAACCTGAAACATCTGGATTGCAGAGTAATGGGGAGTGGTAATTTGACTTCGCTCAATTTAACCGGATTGACTGCATTAAGAGTGCTAAGATGTGGAAGAAATAGCCTGACAACACTGGATTTATCGCCGGTTACAAACCTGGTTGAGCTGGATTGTAGTGTTACGGGGCTTACGAGTTTGAATCTTAACGGATTAGTAAATTTAAAATCATTGGATTGTAGCTTGAGCCAGCTTTCTACATTGAATCTGGCATCTTTGGGTAATCTGGAAAGACTTGATTATTCTTATAATCCCGGTCTTGCATCGTTGAATATTTCTTCTCTGACTTCACTTAAAGAGTTGTCATGCAATGCAATGGGATTAGCCTCTTTAAATCTTTCACCATTCCCGGAATTGGTCAGCCTGAGTTGCCATAGTAACATGCTGACAAATCTCGATTTTTCTGCAAACAGCCATCTCGAAAGAATAGAATGTAGCGCCAATCAGCTAACGGCTTTGAACGTAGCAGGCTTGCCATCACTAACTACGCTGATGTGCAGTTATAACCAGTTTTCTGTCTTAAATTTATCAGGATTGGAAAATTTATCACATTTGGATTGCAGGAATAATAACATCGTTATAATTGAAACGGCAGGACTTAATGGTTTAATGTCGGTTTTTTGCAATAATAATTCCTTAATAAAATTAGACCTTAGCCATTCTCCTTATGTTTCTGTAGTTTCGTGCGCAGACAATCCGCAACTTATCTCGGTAAATTTGAAAAATGGTTTTTCACTTCCGCAAATTTTTGACGGTTTTGATTTTGCCAACACGCCAAACCTGGAATATGTTTGCGCAGATGAAGATGAATTGGCTTTGTTTCAAAGCTTTTTCACGGGTCAGGGTATGAACGTTTCCGTTACTCCATACTGTACTTTTACTCCCGGAGGTGATTACAATACCATAGCCGGTATGTTAAGGTTGGATGAAAATGGCAATGGTTGCGACGCTAATGATAGAACACAGCCTTTTATCAAGGTAAAATTAAATGACGGAATAGAAGAATCATCAGTATTTACAGATCTTGAAACAGGATACGCTTTTTATACGCAGTCCGGTGCATTTACACTGACTCCTGCAACAGAAAATACCTCTTTCTTTTCTTTTAGCCCGGCCAGTACAGTAGTTAACTTTCCAAATAATAACAATAATACGCAAACACAAAATTTCTGTATTACTCCAGACGGAGTGCATTCAGACATAGAAATAGCTATTGCGCCAGTGGTTCCTGCAAGACCGGGTTTTGATGCAGTATATAAAGTAGTTTATAAAAACAACGGAAACCAGACAGTGTCCCAAAACGCTGGAATCACGCTTCGCTACAATCAGGACCTGATGAGTTTTGTGTCATCGACTCCGGTTGCCGGTTCGCAAACTCCGGGTAGGATAACCTGGAGTTATGCAGACTTGCATCCTTTTGAATCCCGCAGTTTTACTGTAACAATGAATATCAACAGGCCGACAGATGGGCATCCGGTTAATATCAATGACATATTGAGTTTTAACGCTTCCATTACAGCACCGGGTGATGAGAATACGAATGACAATACGTTTACACTGCGTCAGAAAGTTGTAGGTTCTTTTGATCCTAATGACATTAGCTGTCTGGAAGGAGATATTGTTCCTCCTACAGAAATAGGAGAATACCTCCATTATCTGGTTCGCTTTGAAAATACAGGAAATGCACCTGCTCAAAATATAGTGATCCGAAATGAAATTGATGAGGAAGAGTATGATGTATCATCGCTTCAGATATTGGACAGCTCCCATAAACTAAGAGCAAGAGTAAAAGGAAATAGGGCCGAATTCATTTTTCAGAATGTTTATCTGGATTCTGGTGGTCACGGAAATATTTTATTAAAACTAAAATCGACAGAAAATCTTGTTGCTGAAAGTACGGTATCAAGCAGGGTAGGAATATATTTTGACTATAATACTCCGGTATTGACAAACAGAGTCACAACCGTTTTCAAAATGTTGTCTGTTGATGAAAAAGATTTGGATCAAACAATTAAAATCTATCCGAATCCGGTAAACAAAATGCTTAACATTAAAGCTGCCGGCATGATTCGCACAGTATACCTGTATGATGCACAGGGAAGAATACTCATGACGCAACTCCTGGGAAAAAATGAGGTGAGTTTTGATCTTTCCAATTATGCAGCCGGAGTTTATTTTGTGAAAATTATAACCGATGAAGGAGCCAAAACCGAAAAAATAATCAATAGAAAAAACTAGAAGACAGATTCATAAAAAGAGAAAATAACCAGAAAGCCTAATCAAAAAACAATAAAGATTTAGTTTTTGTTATGGAATAACTGACTTTTAAAGCCTGCTGATTTATCAGCAGGCTTTTTTTTCTAAATGGATTTGTTTCTGCCTGATTTGCAAAATTTAAAGAAATATTAACGAAAACGTTACCGTATTGCTTTTTAGTTATTACCGAATTCCCTATTTTTGTTAAATTATATTTTTCAATTTTAAATAATCTCCAATAATATTATGTCAAAAACAGCAATATTAGAAATTGATGGCAACAGACACGAATTTCCAGTACTCGTTGGAACGGAAAACGAAGTTGCGATTGATATCGACAAACTACGCAGTGCAACCGGTGCAATAACTCTTGATCCGGGTTATAAAAATTCAGGATCTTGTAAAAGTGAAATTACTTTCCTTGATGGAGAAGAGGGAATTTTGCGTTACAGAGGATATTCAATTGAAGAATTGGCAGAAAAGGCTGATTTTCTTGAAGTTTCTTACCTTTTGATTTTTGGTGAATTGCCAACTGCAAAGCAATTAGAGCAATTCGAAACCGATATTAGAAAATATACTTTGGTAAATGAGGAAATGAAAAATATCATTGACGGTTTTCCAAAGAATGCACACCCAATGGGCGTATTGTCTTGCCTGACAAGTGCACTTACTGCATTTAACCCAAAATCAGTAAATGTTGACAGCGAAAAAGATATGTATGAGGCAGTTTGTAAAACAATGGGTAAATTCCTTGTTATTGCTACATGGACCTACAGAAAAAGCATGGGCTATCCATTAAACTATTATGACAATACCAAAGGATATGTTGAGAATTTCATGCGTTTGATGTTTGAATTACCAACAGGACCTTATACTGCAGACCCAACAATTGTGGCTGCTTTAGACAAATTGTTTATCCTACATGCTGACCACGAGCAAAACTGTTCAACTTCAACAGTAAGAATGGTAGGTTCTTCACATGCAGGTTTGTTTGCTTCTATTTCTGCAGGAGTTTCTGCTCTTTGGGGGCCGCTTCACGGAGGTGCGAACCAGGCAGTCTTGGAAATGCTGGAAGAAATACAAAAGAATGGAGGCGATGCTGACAAATATCTGGCAAAAGCAAAAGACAAAAATGATCCTTTCCGTTTGATGGGCTTCGGGCATAGAGTTTATAAAAACTTTGACCCAAGAGCAAAAATCATCAAAAAAGCGGCAGATGAAGTATTGGCAACTTTAGGAGTTAATGATCCAATCCTGAACATTGCTAAAAAATTAGAAGAAGCTGCATTGGAAGATGAATACTTCAAATCAAGAAACCTTTATCCAAACGTAGATTTCTATTCAGGAATCATCTACCGTGCGCTAGGAATTCCGACAGACATGTTTACGGTTCTTTTTGCAATTGGCCGTTTACCGGGATGGATTGCTCAATGGAAAGAAATGCGTGTGAACAAAGAGCCAATTGGTCGTCCAAGACAGGTATATGTAGGTTCGCCGTTAAGAGACTTCGTTCCTTTCGAAAAGAGATAATTTTCAAAAAATAGTTTTAAAAAAGCTTCACTGTTTGGTGGAGCTTTTTTTTGCTCTATAACTTTCCCAACTGATTACCGCATAAGCTATCAAAATTCCCTGCAAAGGCATCATATAGCGGGAAGCATTGACCGGGCCGGTTATCAAAATGGCATAGGCTATGAAAATCACCAGAAAAGTTCCGGCAAAATCAATTCGTTTTTTTCTTTGCCAGAGATGCCTGAAAAGTAGCGCCCATTTGAACAGGGTAGCAAAGAATATGGGAATCAGTATCAGGATAATCCAGAAGTATTTATATTCGAAAAAATTAGAAATAGTTTTTTTCAGGCCGGCCGTACTTAACATATTCAGAAAACCCTGATTTGGATCATACTTCTCAACCAGCGTCATCAAATCAAACCGGCCCGGGTCAATGGAACCGCGCACGGCACCATAAAAATGAAAGACCGAATAAGGAATAAGGTTTTCCTGTATTGCCTTTTTTCCTTCTGTAGCCAAAAACTCGCTTTGTTGTTCAAATGTCGGTAATTTTTCAACCTGAAGGTAAACTGAATCCCTCCATTGATTGGCTGCTTCTGCACCTTCTTTCTGGGCTTTGAAAAGATAAAGATTGTAGTCAATCAGGTTGATATTCTGCATGGATGAAAAATGAAAATAACCTGTCCTTTCCTTGTTAAAACCCATATAGCCAATTGTGAGCAGTAACGGCAGAAACACAGAAAAATGGAAAGTCTTTGTCCTTACAAAATAGAAAAGAAAAAATAAAAGACTAACAATAGGGAAAAGATAGAAAGCTGGTTTTAAAAATACCAATACAATACCAATGAGCTGTATACGGAATGTCTTTTTTGAATCGAGTTTTCCGGTTAATTGCAATGCCATTAAAAGAGATAGAGTCATAACAAGCGCCTCGGTCATGACCAAATGCGTATAAATAAAAATGGAAGGAGTCAGCAGGACTAATGCCGTAACCAATAGGAAGGATTTTCCTCCCAGTTTTTTAAATAATTCTAAGGTTAGATAGATATTCAAAAAGCCTAACAAAGTTTGGAGCAGGACAATTACCAAATCGTTTGAAAAACCAGGAAAAAGAATTAATATGGGATATAGAAAGGGTCTTTTGGTCAACAGCGTCGCCATGCCAAAATCAGTTGATGAAGAAAAATATTCCCCGCTTTTCAAAAGTTCGGCAGTTGCAAAATAATCTTCCGAATCCGCTAACCGGAAATCACCCTGAATAATTCGGAGAGCCAGAAAAAACAACATAAAAAAACTGAGAAACAAAAAATGCTTTCGGAATTCAGAATCGTTAAGGTTGTTGAAAAAAGTTGTCAATTGTGCTTTTTTAAGAGTTTTCAGGCAAACAAACTTACTCAAAATATTGGAAACTAATTTTAGGAAATGTAGATTTGTCAACCATAGGATTAAGATGAAAACTAAAAAGGCAATTATTATCGGAGGCGGTCCGGCTGGCTTGACTGCTGCTTATGAATTTATTCAGAATACCGATATCCAGCCTGTTGTTTTAGAGCAGAGTGAATTTTGGGGCGGAATCTCCAGAACCGTAAATTATAAAGGAAACCGCATTGACATTGGCGGACACCGTTTCTTCTCAAAATCAGACGTCATTATGGACTGGTGGTGTAAAATCCTGCCTATTCTCTCAGAAGAAAAAGCAATCAGGATTTCCTACCAGAATAAATCGAAGGAGTTGAATACTATTGAATTTCCGTCGGATGTCAAAAACCTTGACAATGTCATGCTGGTCCGTAGCAGGAAATCAAGAATATATTATCAGAAACAGTTTTTTGATTATCCAATAGCACTCACACCGGAAACAGTATGGAAACTGGGTCTGTTCAATACGTTCCTGATAGGAATGAGTTATCTTAAAAGTGTTGCCTTTCCAATTCGCCATGAAAAGAATCTGGAAGACTTCTTTATCAACAGGTTTGGAAAAAAGCTCTACAAGACATTTTTTAAGGATTATACAGAAAAAGTCTGGGGCATAAAATGCACCGAAATAAGTTCGGAATGGGGGGCACAAAGAATCAAGGGACTGTCAATCAGAAAATCGGTTGCCCATTTCCTTAAAAAAAAGTTCTCAAAAAAAACGGATAAAAATATCAGCCAAAAAGATACGGAAACGTCGCTGATTGAATATTTCCTTTATCCAAAGTTTGGTCCCGGCCAGATGTGGGAAGAAGTAGCCCGAAAAGTTACTGACAATAAAGGAGAGCTGCATCAGAATTTGAAAGTGATAAAAATTCAGGCAGAAAACGATAGAATCAAGGCGGTAACAGCGCAAAACCTGTTGACCAATGAAGAAATAGTCTTTGAAGGCGACTATTTTATTTCGACTATGCCGGTTCAGGAACTTATTGCTTCTCTGGAAGTGGAAGTACCGGAAAAAATTAAGGATATTTCTGACGGACTGGTTTACCGAGATTTTATAACCGTAGGACTTTTGTTAAGGAAAATGACAAAAGAGGAGATTACAGACAACTGGATTTACATTCAGGAACCTTATGTTAAAGTAGGAAGGTTGCAGATTTTCAATAACTGGAGTCCGTTTATGGTTCAGGACCCGAATACGACCTGGGTTGGTCTGGAATATTTCTGCTATGAAGGCGATGCGCTCTGGAACAAGTCCGAAGCCGAAATGAAAGAGCTGGCAATAAAGGAAATGGTTGAAATAGGAATGATTAATAGGGAAGATGTTCTGGACAGTGTTGTCATCAAAATGCCAAAAACATATCCCGCCTATTTCGGAACCTATGAAAAGTTCAATGCAATTATTGATTATACTGCTCGGTTTGAAAACCTGTACCTGATTGGCAGAAACGGGATGCACAAATACAATAATCAGGACCATTCCATGCTTACGGCCATACAGGCAGTACAGAATATAAAAAACGGTATTTCCGGCAAAGAAAACATTTGGGCCATCAATACCGAACAGGAATATCACGAAGAAAAATAAACTTAACAAATAATAAAAAAGCCTTTTTTATCTTTGTCTAAAGCCAAAAGCTATGTTGCAATTAAATGTAAAAAACGAAACTTCAAGATTAAGAGCGGTAGTGCTGGGTTCTGCTGTAAATAACGGACCAACGCCAACTGCAGACGAAGCCTATGACCCAAAATCATTAGAACATATTCTAGCAGGAACCTATCCGGTAGAAAAAGATATGGTAGAAGAAATGGAAGCCTTTAATAAAGTTTTCCAGAAATATGATGTAAAAGTATACCGCCCGGAAATGATTGAAAATTACAATCAGATTTTTACAAGAGATATCGGGTTTGTTATTGATGATGTTTTTGTGAAAGCCAATATCCTTCCGGACAGAGAAAGAGAACTGGATGCCATTCAATATGTTATAGACCAGATTGACCCGAAAAAAGTGGTTCGTCCGCCGGATGAGGTGCATATTGAGGGAGGCGATGTAATGCTTTGGAATGATTATATTTTTATTGGAACTTACAAAGGATCGGATTATAAAGACTATATTACAGCACGGACCAATATGGAAGGTGTGAAGTATATCAAAGAATTGTTCCCGCACAAAAAAGTAAGGGAGTTTGACCTTGTCAAATCAAAACTGGAAGCCAGAGACAATGCCCTGCATTTGGATTGCTGTTTCCAGCCGGTAGGAAAAGATAAAGGAATTATTTATAAAAGCGGTTTCCGTCAGGAATCGGATTATATCTTTTTGGTAAACCTTTTCGGTAAAGACAACCTTTTCCATATTGACAGGAACGAAATGTACCATATGAATTCAAACGTATTTTCTATTGCTGAAAATGTAGTGGTGTCCGAAAGGAATTTTACAAGACTGAACAATTGGCTTAGAAGCCAGGGATTTACTGTTGAAGAGATTCCTTATGCTGAAATTGCAAAACAGGAAGGCTTGTTGCGATGCTCAACCTTGCCATTGATTAGAGATTAATTTGTTTTGGAAAGCGTTTCTTATTGAAACAGAATAACCCCCAAAACGTTATACCAAAATATATGAAACAAACAACAAATTCCATTTTGATGATTCGTCCGGTAGCTTTTCGGATGAATGAACAGACGGCGGTAAATAATTATTACCAGAAGGTATTGGATGGACTGCATCCGGAAACTGTGAACGCTAAAGCACAGCAGGAATTTGATGCTTTTGTAGAGAAATTAAGAGCGGCAGGAATCAATGTGATAGTGGTAGAAGATACCAAAAGTCCGGATACTCCCGATTCTATTTTTCCAAACAACTGGATTTCATTCCATGAAAACGGAGACGTAGCGCTTTATCCGATGTTTGCAGAAAACCGTCGTGAAGAGCGCCGCGAAGATATTTTAGATTTACTGGAAGACCAGGGTTACAGAATTGATAACATCGTTGACTATACCTCTGCGGAAGAAGATAATATCTTTTTGGAAGGAACGGGAAGCCTGTTGCTGGACCGTGCCAATGGAAAAGCCTATTGTGCCCTTTCGCCAAGAGCAGATGAAGAGCTCCTGATTGAATTTTGTGAAGATTTTGATTATGCCCCGGTTATTTTTGAAGCCTTTCAGACGGTAAATGGCGAGCGTAAATTGATTTACCATACGAATGTTATGATGTGTCTGGGAGAAACTTTTGCTGTTATCTGTGCAGATAGTATTGATGACAAGCAGGAACGAAAAATGGTATTGGATAACCTTAAGGCAGATGGAAAAGAAGTAATACTGATTACAGAAGACCAGGTTAATAATTTTGCAGGAAATATGCTGGAAGTAAGAGGCAAGGATGACAAGCGTTATCTGGTGATGAGTGCTGCGGCATACAAAAGCCTGAAACCGGTACAGATTGAAAAGCTGGAATACCATTGCGAAATCATCAGCTCCAGCCTTGATACCATTGAAGCTTGCGGCGGTGGAAGTGCAAGATGTATGATGGCTGAGGTATTTCTGCCAAAAGAATAAAAAAAGTAAAAACATAAAAAAAGCCCTGAAATTCAGGGCTTTTTTTATTGTGACGAGATTGTTTTCAGGATGTTTACAACCGAACTGCTAATGTATTGTACACCTATGGCAATAACAATAAAACCAATGATTCTCGAAATGGCGACAATCCCGGAAGCTCCCAGAATTCGGGATAAATAATGGGCACTTCGCATTACCAAAAAGATAACGATAGCAACAGCCGCTATAGATAGGCATACGATAATTTGTTCATTCAGATGTTGGTAGTCCTGATAAAGCGCAATCAATAAGGAAATAGAGCCTGGTCCGGCCAACATTGGAATGGCCAAGGGCGTGAGTGCGATATCGTTTCTGTTTTGGGCATCGTTTTCTACTTTTTTATTGACCCCTCGTGTTTTGTTGAATCTACCCGAAAGCAATGCAAATCCTGAATTTAAGATAATAAGCCCTCCCGCAATTCGTAAGGCGTCAATGCTGATTCCGAAGAAATTCAAAACATATTGGCCCACAAAAAAAGAAATGATGAGGATTATAAAGACGTTGATAGCTGTCCAAAGTGAAATTCTCGAGCGTTCTTCTTTGGTGTCCTGCTGGGTAAGCCCGACAAAAATAGGTATGGCACCAAGCGGATTGATAACTGAAAATAGCGCTGCAAATACATAAATGAAAATTTCCATAGTTTTTGTTGTAAAATTAGAATTGGAAATGCGGGATATAGTAAAGTTATAAATAAATTATTATTATCAAACACCGGGTTATATTTTGTCGGATATTTCAAGCAAGTTTTAGATTCATTATATTTGTATTTCACCCTTAACTTTTGCAAATGAATTTTTTTAAGAACCTTTTTACTATAATAGTACTTTTGATTAGCTTTCAAGGAGCTTATTCCCAGGTTTTGGAAGGGCATGTATATGATATGCAAAATAATGCCCTGCAGGCAGCAACCGTCTATTTGGATGGTTCAACAGTAGCGACAACGACAGATGCAGAAGGTTATTTCAGGATTAATGGTAATGCCAATAGCCGGGCTACTTTAATAGTCAGTTATATGGGATATAAAACCATACGGCTTGAAAATCCTTTCCAACATAAGAAAATAAAGGTTTTGATGGAAGAAGATGCCATTACAATGCCGGAAGTAGTGCTTCAAAAAGGGCCTTTTACCCGAAAAGAAATGATGAAGGCGTTCAAGGAGCAGTTTTTGGGAAATACAGATGCAGGAAGCTCCTGTAAGATACTAAACGAAGATGATATCAATCTGTATTATGATATTGCTACAAATACACTAAACGCCACTTCACACAAACCAATCAAGATAAAAAATTCCTATCTTGGTTATGAAGTGTTTTTTGAACTGGCAGACTTTAATGTGGTATACCGAAGAAGAAGCCTTTCGAGTTTTTCGATTGATAAAAGTTATTTTTCAGGAACTACATTCTACAAAGTGTTGTCCGAATCTAAAAAAACGGACAAGAGAAGACTGGCTTCTTATCTGGGCTCCACTTCCCATTTTGTCAATACAATTGCCAATGAAAGCTGGGATAAAGAAAAACTGGCTCTTTTTGTAGACGGATTTAAGGTTGACCCGAAAAAATATTTCGAGGTAAGTGACACGTTGGGATTTAAAAAAATTACAGTTCTTAAGGAGCCGATGCAGCAGGTTCCGATATACAAAAAAGAATTTCCTGAAACAGCAAGGAAAGGAAAGACCATAACCATTGGTTCAAAACCTGAAATTACAGGTTATAATGAGGTTGAGGTGCCGTTTAATGTTCTGTTTGACAACAAACATCAATCCTTAGCAGATTTTACTGAGAAGGTTATTTTTGTTGATGAAAATGGAAACTACAGTCCGGTATATGGAGTAATGGTAGGAGGTTACATGAGTTCTTTAAAAGTAGGAGACATGCTTCCTACTGATTATTATCAATCCGTCAAAGGAAAATATTGATGTTATTGTTTTGATAAAAAGCGTTTCTTTGCCTGAAAAATCAAGTAAATTTATAGTCTATAGACACATTCATGAAAAATAAAAAAACATTAGTATTGGGCGCATCAGCCAATCCGGCGCGTTATTCTTACATGGCCATCCGAAATTTAACGGCAAAAGGGCATTCCGTAGTTGCGATAGGTCTTAAGGAAGAAGAAGTGTTTGGAGTAAAAATCCAGACCAAACAGATTCCTTTTACCAATGTCGATACGGTAACGCTATATCTGAATCCGCAAAGACAGAGGGATTATTATAATTATGTCGTTTCCTTATCTCCAAAAAGGGTGATTTTTAATCCGGGAACAGAAAATCCGGAATTTTACCAGCTGCTCAAACTGAATAATATTCAGGTAGAAGTAGCTTGTACATTGGTACTGCTTTCAACAAATCAGTTTTAAAAAGAAAGGCCTGGAATTTCCAGGCCTTTCTTTTTTTAAGAATTATATTTTGATGAATTTCCGTACCAACTTTTGCGTCTTTGCGTGAAAATAATTGCTCGCAAAGGTGCAGAACCGCAAAGGATCAATAGTTTGATTAAAATCGCGTTTGCGTAGTTGCTTTTTTACTAATCAGCAATAATCCTAAAAAGGTTAGCCCTCCATTCAGGATAATCAATTCCTCTGCGAACTGATAATTGCCAAACAATTCCGTAGAATAGGAGCTGATTAAAAATGTAATGCTCGGAGCCAATATGCATATAATAGGGACATAACGGTCATTGACAGTTTTGGTTTTCATAAATAATCCAAAAGAATACAAGCCTAACAATGGCCCATAAGTATAGGCGGCAACTTTGAAAATTAATCCGACGACAGCATCACTGTTTAAAAGATAAATGACAAGAATAACCAGAAACATCAGTAATGAAAACCCGATGTGGACAAGATGGCGGGTACGAACCATATTCGGATTCATAGCATTTTCGGCCTTATCCATACCTAAAAAGTCAACACAAAATGAAGTGGTCAGTGCTGTCAATGCAGAATCTGTGGTTGCAAATGTTGCTGCTGTCAAACCCAATAAGAATACGATTGCGGGAACCAATGTCAGGTAATTGAAGGCGATTTCAGGGAAAAGAAGGTCGGTTCTGGGCTTTCCGGTTACAGCATCCAAAGGAACACTGATTCCGTTTTTCTCTGCATACATATACAGCAAAGCACCCACACTCAGGAAAAAGATATTGATAACTACAAAAATCCCTGTAAAAGTAAACATGTTCTTTTGGGCCTCGCCTATGTTTTTGCAGCTCAGGTTTTTCTGCATCAGGTCCTGGTCAAGTCCAACCATAGCCAGTGTCACAAATATACCTCCCAAAATCTGTTTCCAGAAATAATTGCTTTTCAGCCAGTCTTCAAAGAAAAATATCTTTGAATAACTGCTCTCTTTTACGGCTTCAAAAGCCTCTGGTAGGTTATAATCCAGGCTACTGCAAATAAAATAGATAGTAAAAATAACGGAAGAAACCAGGAATAAGGTCTGTAGCGTATCAGTAATGATAATCGTCTTGAGTCCACCGCGATACGTATAAGCAAAAATCAATCCTAAAGAAATCAGTACCGTTACCCAAAAAGGGACGCCAAAGGCGTTAAAAACATAGCGTTGCAATACGATAACGACAAGATAGAGCCTTGCTGCAGAGCCAATTGTACGGCTTATTAAAAATATAGTAGCTGCCGTTTTATAGGCAACATGACCTAAGCGCTGTTCGATATAACTGTAAATTGAAGTCAGATTCATTCGGTAATACAGCGGAAGTAGTACTTTGGCAATGAGTATAAAACCAATAGCATTTCCTAAAACAAACTGAAAGTATTTGAACTGTATATCGGGTGAGCCAACCTGTCCGGGAACAGAAATAAAAGTCACGCCGGATAGTGCCGTTCCAATCATCCCGAAAGCCACCAAATACCATTTCGAATTCTTGTTAGCCTTAAAAAAGGCATCGTTCCCCGAATCCTTTTTACTGACGATATTGGAAATCAATATCAATATGCCAAAATAAATAATGATTATCAGGAGAATGGTAAGTGGTTTCATCTAAGTTTGAGTTTATTGCAAAGCAAATAAAATTTACCCAAAAATAGCAATTAATCCCAGTTTTATCCTAAATTTGAAATAAATCAAAAAGAAAATTAGATGAGAAAAATCATTACTGCAATTGCCCTGTTTTTAGTTTCATATGCAGGATTTGCACAAGAAGATGCCGTTTCTGAGGTCAAGATTGACATGAATTTCAATAAATCGCTTTTCCCAATGGCAGAAGGAAATATGTACATGTCAGCAGAGCCTGTCGCCTTTATTATGGCAAATATGATGGCACAAACTTATGAAGATGCAAAAGCAGAAATGCAGGCTATCTCGGAGGACAAAGATTTAACCGATGTAAAAAAAGGAGAACTGAAAGAAAAAGGGAAAGATATTCTTTATCAGACTGCCTTAATCAAGAATGACGAAGGGCAAGATCTTGTTATGGAAATTTATGTCGTAAAAGTCGATAAGCAGAACACGATTATGGTTTCTGGCGGATACGATTTAAAAGCCAAAGAAACATTTAAGGATGAGATAAAAAAAGCGGCATTGTCTGCAAAGGCCGTAAAATAACCCTTTATAAAACAAACAAAAGCTTCCGGTTCTTCAGGAAGCTTTTTTGTTTAAAACAGTTTTGTCTCTGCTAAAAATCAGGACTCCGTTTAGTATATTTGCACTCTATGGAATTTTCTTCGAAACTTTTAGAAAAGGCAGTTTATGAGATGTCTCAATTGCCGGGAATTGGCAAGCGAACTGCATTGCGTTTGGTATTGCATTTGCTAAAGCAGCCAAAAGAACAGACGGGTTTGCTGTCGCAGGCACTTTTGACGATGCGGGAAGAAATCAAGTTTTGCCAGAGCTGCCACAATATTTCAGATGTTGCGGTTTGTGAAATCTGTTCCAATTCCAATCGCGACCATCAGTTGATTTGCGTTGTTGAAGATATCCGCGATGTAATGGCTATTGAAAATACCGGCCAATTCAGAGGGATTTATCACGTATTGGGAGGAAAAATATCTCCTATTGATGGCATTGGCCCAAGCCAGCTGAACATTCCTACCTTGGTCGAAAAAGTCAAATCGGGAAACATCAGGGAACTGATTTTTGCCCTAAGTTCCACTATGGAAGGCGATACCACTAATTTTTATATCTACAAGCAGATTAAAGATTATGATGTAATAACTTCTACAATTGCACGGGGAATTTCTGTAGGCGATGAACTCGAATATGCAGATGAAGTCACACTCGGGAGGAGTATCCTGCACCGGGTTCCCTTTGAAAATTCATTTAAAAATACGTAGATTGTTGTCATTTTCTAATTGAAGAACTCTATATTTGTTTACTAAAAAATTGATAATGAAGAAATCACTCCCGTTTCTTTCAATAGCAATAGTAATAGCTATTATATTTACCTCATGTGTGCCCAGCCAGGATTTGATATACCTTCAGAACAAGAACAATTCTGAAACGGCTTCTTCAGTCAATCCAGTTGTTGCAAAACCCTATAGAGTACAAACAAACGATATCCTGAGTATTAAAATTAAAGCATTGGACGCCGCTTTGGTAGAAATGTTCAATGCCACAGACGGAAATGTAAATAACCTGAACGAACAAAATTTATATTTTAACGGATATTCTGTTGACGACCACGGAAACATCAGAATTCCGGTTCTTGGTGAGGTGAAAGTTGTTGGGCTTACATTGGAAGAAATCCGGATTAAGATTGAAAAACAACTATTGGACGAATATTTCCACAAAGAAGCAAACATCTTTGTAAATGTAAAACTAACCGGTCTTCGTTATACCGTAAACGGAGAAATCGCATCGCCGGGAACAAAGGTATTGTTTCAGGAAAAAGTCAACGTAATGGAAGCCATTGCAAATTCGGGAGATATAACAATGGTGGGAAACAGGAAAGAAGTAACCATAATCCGCCAATATCCGCACGGAACAGAAATGCACACACTGGACCTGACAGATGCCAATGTCATGAAGTCCCCTTATTACTATATACAGCCCAATGATTATATTTATGTTAAGCCTTTAAAACAAAAATCCTGGGGAACCGGAACAACGGGAATCCAATCGCTGGCAACCGTTATTACCCTGATTTCTCTGGTTACCACAGCAATAGTGCTCATTAATAGATAATCAATACCATGCTTGATCCAAAGGACTTTTCATTTTTTGAAAATCAGAACAATTTCGATTTCAAAGGTTTCTTGATAAAAATATTGAGTTACTGGAAATGGTTTTTGGCGAGCCTTATTGTGTGTTTTGTTATAGCCTATCAGGTGAATATCCGTAAAGAAAAAATTTACGGAATGGAGAGCCTTATCGCCATCCGCGAAGAAAGCAATCCTTTTTTTACCTCAAATACGAGTTTGGTTTTTAACTGGGGAGGTACTTCAGATAAGGTGCAGACTATTATAACGACGCTAAAATCACGTTCTCATAATGAAATTGTCGTAGCCAAACTTGAATATTACATCAAATATTTTAAACAGGGAAAATACAACCTGATTGATGCCTATGGAGAAGCCCCGTTTAAGGTGGTAATTGACAAATCTAAAGGACAGTTGTCCGGAATTCCGATTAAAATAAAATTCCTGAATGCTTCAGAATATGAACTTTCGATTGCTTTTGAAAATGAAAGCGTCAATATTATCAACTATTATAACGACAGTCAAAGCCAGATTGCCGTTGCGATAGGAGACTACAGCAAAAGGTTTAAAGTAGGAGAGCAGGTCAAATTGCCTTATCTGAATTGGAAACTGGAATTAAAACCCGATGCGAGTTCGTATGCAGGTAAAGAATATTTTGTGAGATTTGACAATTTCAATAGTGTGGTCAGCCAGTATCAGGGCATTAGTGTAGATAGCGATACCAAAGGCAGTTCTATACTAAAACTTGCCATGCAGGGAACGAATAAGGCCAGAATGGTCGATTATCTGAACACTACGGTTGAGGTATTGCGGAAAAATCAGTTGGACAGCAAAAACCAGTTTGCGATTAATACGATTGCCTTTATTGATAGCACGCTAATCAAAATGGAAGACCAGCTCAAAGGAACCGAAGGACAATTGAAGGATTTCCGCAGGGGCAAAAACGTTCTTGAACTGGAAGACGGAGGTGAAAAAATTTCCGAGAAACTGGCAGGGCTCGATATAGAAAAAGATGCCATTAACCGTAAAATAGCCTATTATAATACATTGCGTTCGTATCTGAACAACAGTGTTGACTATTCAAAATTGCCGGCTCCGGCCGTTGCAGGAATTGATGACCCCAACATTGTGGGTAATGTTTCCCGATTAATAGCGCTTTCCATACAGCGTTCTGAAAAAGCATATGCCGTAAAGAATGACAGGTTTTTCAGGGACTTTGATAATGAAATGGAATCTGTCAAAAAAGTTCTTTTGGAAAACATTGCAGCGGCAAAAACGGTAATCCAGAATGATCTGGCATTGGTCAACGCTAAAATGGGTCAGGCAGAAAGCACCATAAAAAGATTGCCGGATGACCAGCAGGATTTATTGAAAATTACAAGAAAATATGATTTGGCAGAAAGCATATTCAATACTTTCCTGGCCAAAAGAAATGAGGCAAACATTGTCAAGGCAGCTAATCTTTCGGATATTCATTTTATTGATTCGGCAAAAGACACCGGCGGAGGATTAATTGGCCCGAAAACCAGTGTAAATTATGTGCTAGCCCTGTTTCTGGGATTGATGATTCCTTTGGTTGTTGTGTTTATCATTACGTTTATGGATAATAGTATCCATACTGTTGAAGACATAGCCAAACTAACCAAAATACCATTGTTGGGTGTTATTGGCAAAAAGAAAATGGCGAGCAATCTGGCTGTTTTTGAAAAACCAAAATCGGCATTGGCGGAATCTTTCCGTGCCGTCAGGTCATCGTTACAATTCCTGTATAAAAAACAAAATGTTTCAGGAGCAAAAACATTGATGCTGACTTCTTCCATCAGTGGGGAAGGAAAAACGTTCTGCTCCATAAACATTGCCACTGTTTTTGCGTTAAGTGAAAAGAAAACAGTCATTGTAGGTCTGGATTTAAGAAAGCCTAAAATATTTGGCGATTTTGACCTTGACAATAGTTTTGGAGTGGTCAATTATCTGATTGGACAGAAAACAGCAGATGAAATCATCCAGAAAACAAGGATATCGTATTTAGATGTCATTACTTCAGGACCTATTCCACCCAATCCGGCTGAGCTTATTCTTGGCGAAAGCATGAAAGACCTTTTGGATGATTTGAAAAGAAAATACGATTATATTATTTTAGACACGCCACCGGTTGGACTGGTTTCTGATGCTTTGGAATTGGCCCAGTTTTGCGATGCTACGTTGTATGTCGTCCGCCAGAATGTTACCAAAAAAGGAATGCTGGCTTTGGTCAATGACAAGCACAAACGAGGAGAGCTGACCAATATAAGCATTGTCTTTAATGGTTATGAAAGCAAAGCCAGATATGGTTACGGTTATGGATATGGTTATGGCGATTACAGTAATGGTTATCACGATGAAGGCGAACCGGAAAATCGTTTTAAAAGACTTTTAAACAAATGGCTGAAAAAATAGCAAGACAGGAAAACGACTTCAATAACCAGCAATGGCTTTATGAAATAACTCCTAAAAGGAAACTGATTTCTTTTAATTTTGATGAAATCTGGAGGTATCGTGATTTGTTGATGCTATTTGTAAAGCGCGATATCGTGACCTATTACAAACAGACTGTTCTGGGACCATTATGGTTTTTAATCCAGCCATTACTGACTTCTGTTATCCAGTTTGTGATTTTTAATAAAATAGCCCAGATTGAATCAGATGGAATCAATTATTTCCTGTTTGCTTTGGCAGGGAATACGCTTTGGTTCTATTTTTCGGATTGTTTTAAATCGACTTCAGATACTTTCAAAACCAATCAGAATATTTTCGGGAAGGTTTATTTTCCAAGGGTTATTATGCCCATATCTATAACCATATCCAATCTTTTAAAGTTTGGTATACAGTTTCTGTTCTTTATCTGCATGATGGCTTATTTCATAATGCAGGGCAAAGCAGTCATGCCGAATTGGGAAATCGTATTTACACCCATTCTCTTGATTTTGATGGCCTTAATTTCGCTTGGATTTGGGATGATTATTTCTTCCATGACAACAAAATACAGGGACCTGACTTTCTTGATTGGTTTTGGTGTACAGCTTTATATGTATCTTACTCCGGTAGTTTATCCGACTTCGTTAGTAGTAAAAAAATTAAAGCCTTATGGTTATGAAAACCTGGTGTATCTGAATCCGCTGACCAGTATTTTTGAGTTTTTCAAATATTCTTATCTGGGCAAAGGGGAGTTTACAACATTCGGACTTGTTTATTCGGTGGTATTTTCAATCGTTATCTTTTTATTAGGCCTTATCGTTTTTAATAGAACGGAAAAGAATTTTATTGATACTGTTTAAGGCGAGGTTATTCTGTTTTTACACTAAGAGGAATTTATAATATCAATTTGGATTAAAAAACTTTCCTTTCATTGCCCCTTCTAAAGATGAAAATTTCCTAAGGGAAGTGAATTTTTTATTGTTTATTTGGTGATATTGTGATATTAGCCAAATAGAAGTGAGAGATATAACCAAAGAAGAAGTAGAGAAATTTTTAAGCGAGAATAACTTTGAATATGTTCCTAATCAAGGAGCAGTAAGTTTTCCCAAATTACAGAGAATATACACTAGATTGAGTCAGGGCAAGAATTTAAGTTCTATAAAAGTTGCTGATGGCAAAATTATGGATGGACATCATAGATTTATATGTTCTAAATTATTAGGAGTTAAAATAGATATTGTTCCTGGTGCTAAAAATCATACAGATGTAGAATATAGATGGGAAACCATGGAACTTCACTCAATAGACTATGATACCCAAGATGAAATAGATAATTATGTTAAAGAATTTGACCAAGAATAAAATAATTTGTTGAACGAAGTTTATGGGGAAAGAAAAAACATCTACCTTTGTAAGATGCTAATACTGTTGGATATAGATGGAGTAATGGTTCCTGCTAACTCTTGGAGAAAACCTGAATTTTTAGATGATGGTTTCCCTGTTTTTAGTAATGGAGCAACTAAAGCACTTCAGAAACTTATTTCTGAAACAAGTGCAAATATTCTATTGACCACTTCTCATAAATCGAAATACTCTATTGATAAATGGAGAGAAATATTTCTATTAAGAGGAATTGATGTTCAAAGTATTGATGTTTTGCCTGAAAATACTTTGGGATTAAACAGAAGAGAAGAAATAATGAAATGGATAGATATCCAAAAAGTACATAGTCATTACATCATTATTGATGATGATAAATCGCTAAATGCCCTACCAGGTTTTGTTAAAGCTAATCTTTTGCAAACAAGTGGTTCTATAGGATTAACAGAATATCAAGTAGAAGAGGTATTGGAAAAAATATCTGATATGGCATAAACCTTCAAATTTTTTTTATTATCCATAAATCATTTTACCGAGAAAAAAAGATATTTAGTAAATAAAAAAGCGGGGACATAGTCCCCGCTTTTTAGTTGTAACTAACCCAACCCTTAATTCGCTTTTGGCGTTAGGTTGAATCTCAAGTAAAATTCATGCGTCCCGCTTGTTGCGCTTGCAATTTCATCTCGTAAGGAATGTTCATAAGCATACCCAAAATCAAACCAGTTGTTAACCTTTATGGTTGCCAATCCGTTGATGGCTTTGTCTGTTCTGTAGGCAACTCCAAGTCCAAACTGCTGTTTGTAAGTAACAACACCAGTAAGGTCCATTGAAACCGGAGCGCCGTTTACATAACGAAGCAAGGTAGAAGGCTGTAACATAAAGTTCTCATTCAGGATGATGTCATAACCACCACTTAGGTAAATATGAGGTCTGTCGGAAGCAACTGTTGCCACTCCGTCTTCATTTTTAGCACGCTGTGTGCTCAACATTTTTGGAGTAGAAAGCGAGACATAAAATTTCTTGTGCTTTAAATAAGCTCCAATACCGAAATTAGGATTGAATCGGTTGATGCTTACCAATGACGGGTCAGATTCTACATTATAGGTCTGTAATCCGTTCACGTTTACATCATAAAAATTTCCGCCCGCTTTTACTCCCAGGTACAGGTCAAGGGTTTCATTCAAAGGAACCAGATATGAGAAATCAGCAAAAACAGAAGTCTGTTTTTCAACGAATGTCTTATCGTTAATAATCGAAAGTCCGATTCCTAATTTTTTTCCTGTTGGCGTTCCAAAAGACACAGCTTGGGTTTCCGGAGCATCTTTTACTCCTGCCCATTGTGTCTTAAAGCTGCTTGAGACTATGGTTTCACCATCAGCCCCTGCATAAGCAGGGTTGATGATGTTCATATTGTTTCTGTAAAATGTAAAGCTGGTTTCCTGTTGCCCGTATGCATAAGCGGCAAAGAAAAATAACAGTACAGTGCTTAATTTATTGAGTGTTTTCATAATGATTGTCATTTTTATTTGTTCCTGATTATCGGGTTAAGTAAATCCATCCTTCATAAACAGGAGTTCCGTTTCCTAAATCAATTTGGTAATAGTATGAGGATTCAGGCAGCGGATTGCTGGAACCTTTATAATGACCATTCCAATCATTTTTGTATCCTTTGGCGCTGAATACTTCAGAACCCCATCGGTTAAACACTTTTACTACAGAATTTGGATAGTTGGTGATGTTGATAATCTGCCATGTATCGTTGATTCCGTCATTGTTTGGTGTAAATGCTTGAGAAATGTTGATTTCTGTCAAGTCGCAAACGTCTCCGATTCCGTCTTTGTCAATATCTTCCTGACCCGGGTTGTAGGTGTAAGGACAGTTATCGATATCGTTCGGAACGCCGTCGTTATCATAATCGTCGTCACAAGCATCGCCTATACCGTCATTGTCAGTATCGGTCTGGTCTGGGTTGTAAGTAAACGGACAGTTGTCAACAGAGTCTTCTATACCATCATTATCATCATCAGAATCACAATTGTCAGGAATACCGTCGCCGTCATTATCACCGAAAGTATTGATAACCGTTACTGCAGCCTCTGCCGATGAAACATTTCCATGAATATCCGTAACTGTCATTGTCACGAAATTAGTTCCTGTTTCACCACAATTGAATGCTGTCTGGCTTAACGTAATTGAAGCAATGCCACAATTGTCTGAAGAACCGTTGTTAATGTCTGCAACCGTGATATAGGCCATTCCGTCAGCATCAAGAGAAATAGTCACATCTTGTGTGATTGCGAATGGAGCCATTGCATCCTGAACCGTTACTGTTGCTGTTTGAGTAGCAACATTTCCGTTAACATCAGTTACACTTAAGATTACCGTGTTGTTACCCACATTTGAGCAAGAGAAGTTAGTCTTGTCAAGTGTGTAGCCCGAGATACCGCAATTGTCTGTCGAACCGTTATTTATCTGAGCAGGTGTGATAGTAGCCTGTCCGTTGATATCCAATTGAACCGTTATGTTCTGTGTAATTACTGTTGGAGCAACTGAATCAGCAACTGTCACGACAGCGGTATTGGAAGCCGTGTTTCCGTTAACATCAGTCACAGTTAAGGTTACTGTGTTGGCGCCTACGTTTGCACAAGTGAAATCTGTAATGTCAAGAACATAGGTTGCGATTCCACAGCTGTCTGCTGAACCATTGTCAATCTGAGCTGCTGTAATTGAAGCCTGTCCGTTAGCATCCAGCTGAACCGTAATATTCTGCGTGATTACTGTTGGAGCAATAGTGTCTTCTACTGTTACTACAGCTGTTGCTGAAGAAGCATTTCCGCTGGCGTCAGTAGCTGTAAGCGTTACCGTATTGGCACCTATGTTAGTACAGTTAAATTCTGTAATGTCTAACGTATAAGTTGCAATAGTACAATTGTCTGTCGAACCATTGTTGATTTGAGCAGGGGTAATTGTAACCTGTCCGTTAGCCTCTAACTGTACTGAAATATTCTGCGTTAGAACAGTCGGGGCTATAACATCTTCTACAGTTACAATAGCTGTATTAGAAGCCGAGTTTCCATTTACATCAGTTACTGTCAATGTTACTGTATTAGCACCTGTATTTGTACAATTGAAATCTGTGATATCAAGAGTATACGTTGCAATGCCGCAATTGTCTGTTGATGCATTATTGATTTGAGCAGGCATAATAGTAGCCTGTCCGTTAGCATCCAGCTGAACTATGATGTTCTGCGTGTTTACAATTGGATTAACCGTATCAATTACGGTTACAGTAGCGGTATTTGAAGCCGCATTTCCATAATTGTCAGTTACAGTCAGAGTTACCGTGTTAGCACCAACATTTGTACAATTAAAGCTTGTAATGTCCAATGCATACGTTGCAATTCCACAATTGTCTGTTGAACCATTATTGATTTGTGCAGGTGTGATTGTAGCCTGTCCGTTAGCATCCAATTCCACTGTAATGTTTTGTGTTCTTACAGTTGGAGCCATCATATCGGCAACAGTTATTATCGCGGTGGTAGAAGCATAATTTCCGTTAACATCAACACCAAATAACGTAATCGTATTGGTCGTTCCTATGTCTGAACAGTTAAAGAAAGTGCGGGAAATACCCATTGTTTCGATAGCACAGTTGTCAAATGAACCATTATCCACATCAGCCGTTGTCAATGTATATTCACCATTGATGTTTAGGTGAACGGTTACGTTTTGAGCAATCATCGTTGGAAGGATGTTGTCTTCAACAGTTACCACAGCTGTGTTAGAAGCTGAATTTCCGTTCACATCAGTTACAGTTAATGTGACTGTATTTGTTCCAACATTTGTACAGTCGAAAGTTGTAGTGTCAAGAACATAAGTAGCAATCGTACAGTTGTCAAATGAACCATTGTTGATTTGAGCCGGCGTAATTGTCGCCTGTCCGTTTGCATCTAACTGAACCGTGATGTTCTGTGTAAGAACAGTTGGGTTGATGTTGTCTTCCACTGTTACTACCGCTGTATTTGAAGCCGAATTTCCATGGATATCGGTTACAGTCAGTACTACGGTATTCGGACCTACATTAGCACAGTTAAAGCTGGTAATGTCTAAAGTATAGGTAGCAATGGCACAATTGTCTGTAGACGCATTGTTGATTTGAGCAGGTGTGATAGTAGCCTGACCGTTTGCATCCAATTCAACCGTAATGTTTTGTGTAAGAACAATAGGAGCAAGTACGTCTTCAACAGTTACTACTGCTGTGTTAGTAGCAACGTTTCCGTTTACATCGGTTACAGTAAGCGTTACCGTATTGGTACCCACGTTTGTACAGTCGAAAGCTGTAATGTCAAGAACATACGTAGCAATTGCACAGTTGTCTGTTGAAGCATTGTTGATTTGGGCAGGAGTAATTGTCGCCTGTCCGTTAGCATCCAATTGTACAGTGATGTTCTGTGTAAGTACAATAGGAGCAATATTGTCTTCGACTGTTACTACTGCCGTATTCGAAGCGGAATTTCCGTTCACATCGGTTACAGTAAGCGTTACCGTGTTTGCTCCCACATTTGTACAGTCGAAAGCTGTGATGTCGAGAACATACGTAGCAATCGTACAGTTGTCTGTCGAAGCACTGTTGATTTGGGCAGGAGTGATTGTAGCCTGTCCGTTAGCATCCAATTGTACAGTGATGTTCTGTGTAAGTACAATAGGAGCAATATTGTCTTCGACTGTTACTACTGCCGTATTCGAAGCGGAATTTCCGTTCACGTCCGTTACAGTAAGCGTTACCGTGTTTGCGCCTACATTTGTACAGTCGAAAGCTGTAATATCAAGCGTGTAAGTAGCAATTGTACAGTTGTCTGTCGACGCATTGTTGATTTGGGCAGGAGTGATTGTCGCCTGTCCGTTAGCGTCCAATTGTACAGTGATATTCTGTGTAAGTACTGTTGGGGCAATTACATCTTCTACGGTTACAACAGCCGTATTTGAAGCCGAATTTCCGTTCACATCGGTTACAGTAAGCGTTACCGTGTTTGCACCCACATTTGTACAATCGAAAGATGTTACGTCAAGTGCATAAGTAGCAATTGCACAGTTGTCTGTCGATGCATTGTTGATTTGAGCGGGAATGATAGTAGCCTGTCCGTTAGCATCCAATTGAACTGTGATATTCTGTGTAAGAACAATCGGAGCAATCAAATCCTGTACAGTTACAATAGCCGTATTTGAAGCCGAGTTTCCGCTGGCATCAGTTCCGGTTAAAGTTACCGTATTGGCACCAATGTCTGTACAGTCAAAAGAAGTAATATCCAGCGCCAATGCTGTGATAGCACAATTATCAAAAGAACCATTGTTGATTTGGGCCGGAACAATTGTAGTCTGTCCGTTAGCATCCAGTTGTACAGTAATGTTTTGAGTAAGGATAGTTGGGTTTGTAGTATCCTGAACGGTTACAACAGCCGTTGCAGTTCCTACGTTTCCGTGAATATCGGTTACAGAAAGCGTTACCGTATTGGCTCCGGTTTCAGAACAGTTAAAAGTAGTCTTGCTTAAAGCATAAGAAGCAATACCGCAATTGTCTGTCGAACCGTTATTGATTTGAGCAGGTGTTATTGTTGCCTGTCCGCTTTCGTTTAGCTGTACGGTAATGTTTTGCGTAATTACGTTAGGCGCCATAACATCGGCCACAGTAACTACAGCCGTAGCAGCACCCAGGTTACCCGAAGGGTCATTTCCAAAAAGCGTAATCGTAAAGCTTTGACCTACATCAGCGCAGGTAAACAAAGCCCTGGTGATTCCAAGATTGGAAATACCACAATTATCATAAGAACCATTGTCAACTTCTGAAGGAACCAGATTGTAAATTCCGGCCGCATTCACATTTACAGTGATGTTTCTGGTAATGATTGTTGGGTTAGTAGTATCCTGAACCGTTACCACTGCAGTTGAAGAAGAAGTATTTCCGCTGGCATCTACAGCCGTTAATGTTACAGTATTTGGCCCTAAATTCGAACAATTGAATGTATTCGGGCTTACGGTTAAGGAGGTGATTCCAACGTTATCGAAAGAACCATTATTCACTTGCGCCGGAGTTATCGATACTTGTCCGTTAGCAGCAATAGATACAGTAGTGTTTTGAGTAATTACTGTTGGAGCAATATTATCAATAACTGTAACAGTTGAAGTTGCCGTGCCAACATTCCCTTTCACGTCTGTAACTGTAAGAGTTACGGTGTTTGCACCAAGATTAGTACCATTGAAAGTTAATGGAGAAGCAGTAATACTTGCAATACCACAATTATCAGACGAACCGTTGTTGATAGCGGCAGCGGTAGTAGTAGCCTGACCGTTTGTTCCTAGATAAACAGTAAGATTTTGTGCAACAGCAGTTGGATTCACTGTATCGTCAAAAGTAACGGTGAATGTTCGTGTTGATGTTGTACCGTCACCGTCTGTTGCTCTTAAAGTTACGGTTGAAGTTCCGAATTGTCCAGAAACCGGAGTGAAGTTTACCGTTCTGGTTGCTCCCGTACCTGTAACTGTGATGTTAGCTAAAGGAAGCAACGCCGTGTTGGTAGAACCTGTTGCCTGAAGCGAAATGTTTGCTACAGGAGATTCGCTATCTGCTACAGTAACATTCACAGAACCTGCAGTATTGTAGCAATAGCCCTGGTTAGCTACAGCTGAAATAGTAGGAGGTGTACTTACAATTGAGGTTAAGCAATATCCGTTAAAACGTACTCTGTGTTCGTTTACTGAACCACCTGTGGCAGCCGTAAAGCCCCAATATGCATATTGGTTTCCTAAAACCGCATTTGGAATATCGATTACGGTATTGAAGATTACTGTACCTTCATAAGTCACCTTAAGCGTTTTTGAAGAAGCAATCCATTCAAAAACGGCATCGTGCCAGTTGCCATCTTCAATTTGACCAGCATTGTAATAAGGAGCAAATTCTGAATGTGCAGAAATACTTGCTGCCAATCCATTTTTTACGATAGCAATATGGTCATTCGAAATAGGATCCGCACCCGGATTATAATAGGTGTCAAATTCTACTGCAAGAGAAGGACTAATTCCTTGATAGCCAAGTCCGCCTCCTGAAACTCCCTGGTTGGAAGATAAAGGCTGTAGAACGAAAGCCAATCCATCGGCACCTGAATCGGATGCACCAAAATAAAGCTGGGTACTTATTTTGAAGTTTTCATTCAGGTCAAGTCTCGCTTTACCCCAAACTGTACCGTACAGGTTGCCTTGACTTTCTGTAAGGCGTACTTCATTTCCGGTCAATAACGCGTTTCCGTTTGTAATAACGTCTGATGCGTTAAAGGTATTGCAAGGAGTAATGTAAATTGAGAAGCTTGTTGTTGCCGTACAGCCATTGTTGTTTGCTGTAACTGTGTAGCTTGCCGTAGACTGTGAACCGGTTGGAGTTCCGGTAATGGTTCCATTGGCAGTGTTAAATGTCAATCCTGCGGGTAGTGCCGGAGTAATGCTCCAGTTTGTACTTGCTCCGCCAGTGTTAATAGCCGTAATAGGTGTAATAGTCTGGCTTTGGTATAAATTATAGGTAGCCGATGCATACGATATTACAGGGAACTGGTTAACGGTTACTGTGAAAGTTGTAGTAGCAGTAGCACCCAATTGGTCTGTAACTGTAAGTGTTATCGTAGCTGTTCCGTGCTGGTTGGCTGCCGGAGTAACAGTAACTGTTCTGTTAGCACCTGTACCCGCCACTACTATGTTTGCATTTGGAACTAAAGTAGTGTTCGAAGAGCTTCTTGTAACGGTTAAACTTGCTGCCGGAGTTTCCACATCAGCCACCGTAAAGGCAAGTGCAGTAGTTGCTGCATTAGCACAAACAGACTGATTGGCAACAGTTGAAATGGTAGGGTTATTATTAGCCACAGTAGTGAATGTAACCTGTGGTCCATAACCTGTACCTACAGAGTTAGTAGCATAAGCCCTGACATAGTAAGTAGTACCTGCATTCAATCCTGCCATCGCACTCGTGAATGTGCCCAAACCAGAACCGTCTGTAGTTCTGCTGTTGGCAATAGTTGGATTTGCAGTCGTACTCCAGCAAATACCTCTTTCAGTAACGGCCTGACCGCCATCTGAACCTACAGTTCCTCCGGAAGAAGCCGAGTTTGCCGTAATGGCACTGGCAGTTGTCGTGGCAGTGACATTCGGAACAGTATAAGCTAATGTCGTGAATGAGGTGTGGTAAATCGTTGAATAAGCAGGAACTGCGTCGCGCGTTACAAAATACAATTCATAAGTTGTATTTGGCGTCAGTCCCGAAATAGGGAAAGGCACTTCAACATTGGCAGGCATAGCAGATGAGCCATGTGCCACAGGCGTAACAGAACCATAAGTGGTACCTGCCTGGATTTGAGCTTCGGTTGGTGCTGGTGAACCTTGAGGAACGACAATATAATAACCGTTTACAGCATTTTGTGAAGTAGAATTAAAAACAGCCGATGTGTAAGTGATATTGTTCACAGCACCACTTGCCTGAGCTACATCTTCAATAATATCGTCAATATCTGCAATTGTTCCCGCAGCATAATACCATGTAAAATCATCGCTGGCATTTACAGCCAGGTTGTTGAAACGTACATAAAAACCATACGAACCATCCGTAGTTCCGGAGTTTACTACAGAAGTTGCCGGGTTTTGGTTAATGACATTGTTCCAGTCACAACAAGAATTTACTATTGTATTACCTCTTGGAGAATTGGAATAAAAAAGAATAGCCTCATCATTATTATAAATTTTTAATGCGGCAGAAGGTTGCGAAGCCAGAGTGTTTAATACAAAGGCGCCGTTTACAAGATTTCCTTTTTGTTTGATGTTACTGTCTGTCAAACCGACAAAGTCATCCCGGGTTCCTACCCAAATTCTGACATTGCTGATAGGTGCAGCGCTGACATTCTTAACTTTTACTTTTACCTCGATATAACCGGCATTTTGTAAAAGAGTAAAGGTGTTTTCGACTTCAAGAAGCGAACCGCCAACATTGATGTTTCCTTTTGAAACCACCTTGCCATATCCGTTTGGAGCGGTAGTAAAGGTGAAACCCGAATAATCTATAGTTTGATTAGTCAATGCAGGGTTTTGAACGATTGTTCCGGTTGTGTTCCATTCATTGGTTCCATCTCCTCCAACAGCATAGGCATTATCAAGAGCATAATTGCTGTAGGTTAATTTTCTCCATTGCGCAGCAATTGAATTGTAATAAAAAGGCTGCTGCATATTTCCCGAATTGTTAATGGAATTTTCTGACCCATTACCAACACGCAATTTGTTGTTATTGATGACTCTCGTCTGAGCTTCTGTAAAAGAAGGTATCAGTAACATGAGTACAGGAACAATCAATAAAATTGCCTGGGATAATTTTTGAAAGTAATTTTTATTTCCCATTGATTAAACTTTATTGATTGCTACAGTTTTAACAGTCCATTCAGCGCCTTGTTTGTTAAGTTCCAGGTCTGCCCGAACTGCTTTTGGGCTTTGATTCTGGTCATAATTGTAAACAAATGACACACGTGCTGTTTTTTCATTTATTTCAAATGTCCAAAACAGCAGGTATGCCTGCGGCTGTTGCGATTTGATTTCCTGCTTGGATAAAAAGACCAAAGGTTTTCCATTTTTTGAGACCTTTATGTCTTTGTCAAAAGAAACGCCATGTTGCATGACATATAGGGGCTGGGTAGATTTTCCAGGCAGATAATCCTGGAGCTCTTTAAGGTCGATGCATTTTTGTAGCACCTTAATTTGGTCATCGGGGGATTGTGCATACGTATAGTTAATGCACAAGATGACCATGAAGAGAATTAGTGATAATTTTCTCATATCTAAATTAATTGGTTAACGATTATTGAAGTTTAGGGCTGAAACAAAAGGCCATTCTTAATGACAATTTGTTTATTTAAATCATAAAGATTTTATGAGAGCAGTAATCTGATTACTGTAAACAGAATCAGACCCACAAAAAAGCATAGCATGACGCGAAGTCGAAAGGGGATTTTTTTAGCATAGATAATCATACGTTAGAATTATTTTTTTAGTTTTTGCCCTCGACAAATCATCTTCCTTTACATAGGGAAGTATGACCCGAATAAGTTGGGGCGTAATAATAAAATTAGATTTGGGGCGTGGTATTTGTTAATGTTATTACAAATTAAGCCCATTAATGAGCTGAAAAAATAGAAAATGGTATAGATAAAGTATAGACAAATGTAGGTTTGGAGTGTTATATTTTATGTTTTAAATCTCTGTAAATCAATAAATTAATTAATTATCTATATTTTGTCTATGAAGTGCGGAAATCGACAAGGCAATTTTTAAGCATTTAAACAGCCAAAATTTGCGTTTTTGAAGTTTGTTTTTATGGTTATTACGTACTTCATCGAATAAATATGTCGGTTGGTCGATTTTTTGTTTTAGACGGGAAAAATCAAAGGCCGATTAATGTAAAAAAAAGCAAAAAAAAGACCCGCATAAAGCAGGTCTTTTTCGCAAGATTTTGGATTAAATTTCTGAAATTATTTTCTGAAACTCATTATCGTCCTGAATGTTTATTTTTTTCTTGATGCGATACTTTTTCGTAATTACACTTTCGTGTGAAATCTGAAGTAAAGTGGCTATTTCCTTATTTGAAAGATTTAGTTTTAATAGCGAACAGAAATTGATATCGTTTTTGGTTAGTATAGGAAACCGTTCCTGTAATTTATCGTTGAAGTTCGGGTGTATCTGTCCAAACTTAATCGAAAACTCTTTCCAGTAATCTTTTTGCTTGATAATCTGTTGCAATGATGATTTGACAGAGTTTGATTTGGAATCGGTACCAGAAGATTCATTTTCAATAATCGAAGAAATCTGGTCCTGCAAATTGGCAAGCTGCAAGGTTATTGAAGTTAATTCTTGTTCTCTTAGTTGTATAATTTGTTGCTGATCTTCAGTTATTCTTTTTTTATAAGCATTTCTTTCAAGCAGATTCATTTTTTCAATTTCTGCTTCTCTTAGTTTGGCTTTTTCTAGTTTGTGTTTAAGCCAGTATGCTCTTGAGACAGCGAATCCCAAAGCACAAATTACGACTATTCCGGAACCAATAAGTATGTAATTTCGCCTTTGAGCACTTACCTTTTGGCTCAATAGTTCATTTTTTTGTTTTAGGAAAAGATTTTTTTCCTGTTGGGTTTGTGTTTGGAATTTGGCCTGAAGTTCTTCTGTAGTAGATTCTTTGTGGGCTTTGGCCAGAGAGTCTTTAATAATAATAGCTTTTTCAAGAGCCTCAATTCCTTTGTCCTTGATATTTGTATTCTTAAAAGTAACAGCAGATACCTCATAAAAGAACATCTGGTCTTCTGCATTGAAGGTTTTTCGGTTAGGGGAATTTTCAACCAGTTTGATAATGCCCAACGCTTTTTCAAAATCACCAATCTGATTCAGAAGCTGTATGTATTCTGCTCCAATAAGCATAAACCGGAAAGAGTCTGTATTTTTTATTCCATCAAAGGCTTTTTTATAGTAAAAGCCGGAGAGGTCGTATTTTTTTTCGTGCAGTGCTATCTTTCCTAGTTTGCTGTAGGCAAGGCTGATAAATTCTGCATTGTGAAAATCTTCAAGACCTTTGGCAGCCTCCATAAGTGCTTTTTTTGCTTTGGTATTGTCTTTGACATAAGTCAGACAATCACCATAATTGATAAGTGTCAGATAGTAGTTTTTTAAATCCCTGACTTCTTTCATGGCCGGAAGGCACTCTTCATATAAGTCAATAGCAAACTTGAAGTTCTCTAATTTAAAGTAAATATTGGCTAACTTCTGCTTTTGCACGACCAGATTTTTTCTGTCTGTTTTATCATCGGACTTGCTTAAAATTTCAATACCTTTTAATAAATAACGTGTCGCACTTTTATTGTCAATCATATAGGCATAATTGGAAGCCATTTCGCCATATACGATTGCTTTTCCTCTTTCATTATCTAAAGATTCATAAATTTTCAGGGCATCGTCCAGATACTCCAATGAAGTTTTATAATCGCCGGTGTTTCTATGGGCAATGGAAAGATTAATGAAACTTCCGGCTTTGTTTTTCGGGTATTTGGCGTATTTTGATACAGCTTTATTAAAAAAGATTTTAGCCGAATCATGTTTGGCAGTCAGGCTGTAATACACACCAAAATTATTGTAGTTTTTAGCAACAACCGTGTCATGAAGCAGATGGTTGTTTTTTAGCATTATATCAAGATAGATTCTGGCACTGTCGGGTTTTGAAAAGATATACTGTGTAATCCGTTCTTGTGTCTTGACAGCGTCAAAGGGTTTGTTTTGTGCAAAAATTCCCATGGGGATGAGAAGAAAAATTACTTTTTTCATCATAGAATGTGGTAGTAAAAATATTCTTGTGTAAATTAAATAGGGCCGGTAAAATTATAATTAATTCCAATATCATTAAAACATGCGGGGTAAATTGTTTCTAATTTAAGAATTAAATCACAAAAAACTAATAAAAAGAGTTTTATGGTGTATTGTTTTTTGTTGTGAGAATTTTATTTTTATAATTTAGAAAATGGAGGGCACAATAATGAGTTATAATGTTAAAAGCCTTACTTTTGCCAAAATTTGTTTCGTAGTCAATAATTTTACGAATCACTATTAAATTAGTCCGAAAAAAATAAAATGAAAATAACCAAAATATGTTGTATCGGTGCAGGATATGTCGGAGGACCGACAATGGCTGTTATCGCACAAAAATGTCCGGATATTAAAGTTACCGTTGTCGACCTGAATGAGGCTAGAATTGCAGCCTGGAATGATGAAGATACAAACAATATCCCTATTTATGAGCCCGGACTGTCTGATGTAGTTGCGGAGGCAAGAGGAAGGAACCTGTTTTTTTCTACCGAGATTGAAAAAGCAATTGATGAAGCAGAAATGATTTTCATTTCGGTTAATACGCCTACGAAAACCTATGGTTCAGGAAAAGGTATGGCGGCCGATTTGAAATATATAGAATTATGCGCAAGACAGATTGCACGCGTTTCCAAATCCAACAAGATTGTTGTCGAAAAATCCACACTTCCGGTACGAACAGCAGAAGCAATCAAAAATATTTTAGATAATACAGGAAATGGTGTACGTTTCCAGATTCTATCCAATCCGGAATTCCTGGCAGAAGGAACCGCCGTTCAGGACTTACTGAATCCGGATAGAATTCTGATTGGAGGCGACACTACTGAAGAAGGACAGCGTGCTATAAATGCGCTTGTCGATGTTTATGCCAATTGGGTTGACAGAGCACGAATATTGACCACAAATCTTTGGTCTTCTGAATTGTCAAAGTTAACAGCCAATGCATTTTTGGCGCAACGTGTTTCTTCGATAAACGCGCTTTCAGAACTTTGTGAAAAGACCGGGGCAGATGTAAGTGAAGTGGCGAAGGCTATTGGAATGGACAGCCGTATAGGGCCAAAATTCCTAAAAGCATCTGTTGGTTTTGGAGGGTCATGCTTTCAAAAAGACATCCTCAACCTGGTTTATATTGCCAAAGCCTACGGACTTAACGAGGTGGCAGATTATTGGGAACAGGTAATTATCATGAACGACCATCAGAAAAGAAGGTTTTCGCATAAGATTGTTACAACACTTTATAATACCGTATCAGGAAAGAAAATAGCGTTCCTGGGTTGGGCTTTCAAGAAAGATACAAACGATACGCGTGAGTCGGCGGCCATTTATGTAGCTGATGACCTGATTAATGAACAGGCAGAATTACATGTCTTTGACCCGAAAGTAGAAGAAGGACAGATTCTTTCAGATTTGAATTATTTGGATTCGAGAACTCCTGAAGAAAACAGGCAACAGGTAACCGTAGCAGAAAATCCGTATGAAGCCTGTAAAGATGCCCATGCAATTGCAGTCTTGACAGAATGGGATGAATTTAGGGACTACGATTGGAAAAAAATCTATGACAATATGATGAAGCCTGCCTTTGTATTTGATGGAAGGAATATTCTTGACGCTAAAAAACTGACAGAAATCGGATTTGTATATAAAGGAATCGGATCATAAAATCAAAAAGATGAAACAGATATTGATTACAGGAGGAGCAGGCTTTATAGGGTCGCACGTTGTAAGGAGATTTGTAAAAAAATATCCTGACTGCCATATTTTCAATTTAGATGCATTGACTTATGCGGGAAATCTTGAAAATATTGCCGATATAGAAAATGAACCTAATTATACTTTCATAAAAGGCGATATTGTTGATGCTGATTTTATAAATGATTTGTTTGCAAAACATCAGTTTGAGGGTGTGTTGCATCTGGCAGCAGAATCTCATGTAGATCGCTCTATAACAGACCCGTTGGCATTCGTGAAAACTAACGTCATCGGAACCATGAACCTGCTAAATGCCTTTAAAGAAAAATGGAAAGGAAATTTTGAAGGAAAACGTTTCTATCATATCAGTACGGATGAGGTTTACGGTAGTCTTGGTGCCGAAGGACTTTTTACAGAAACAACACCTTATGACCCTAATTCGCCCTATTCGGCATCAAAAGCAAGTTCAGATCATTTTGTGCGGGCTTATGGGGAAACTTATGGGTTGCCTTATGTCCTGACAAACTGTTCCAATAATTATGGGCCGAATCATTTTCCGGAAAAACTGATTCCGCTTTTCATCAATAATATTATCAATAATAAATCGTTGCCGGTTTATGGCGATGGAAATTATACCCGCGACTGGCTTTTTGTAGAAGACCATGCTGTAGCAATTGATTTGGTTTTCCATGAAGGGAAAAACCATGAAACCTATAATATTGGTGGTTTTAACGAATGGAAGAACATCGATTTGGTGAGATTGCTGTGTAAAATCATGGACAGTAAATTGGGAAGGGAAGAAGGCACATCTGAAAAGCTGATTACTTATGTAAAAGACCGTCCGGGTCATGATTTGCGCTATGCCATCGATGCTTCAAAAATTAATAAGGAATTGGGCTGGAAGCCATCCGTTACTTTTGAACAAGGTCTGGAAAGGACAATCGACTGGTATTTGGCCAATGAAGCTTGGCTTAAAAATGTTACCAGCGGAGAATATAGCAAATACTACGAAAAACAATATAACTAACTATTTGCCGTCTAAAACAAACCAGTTAAAATAAAACTGAAATGAAAATTGAAAACACGCCGATAGAAGATTTGCTTGTCATCACTCCAAGAGTATTTGAAGATGAAAGAGGCTACTTTTTTGAATCTTATAATGAAGCATTATTTCGTGAAAATGGCATTGATATAAAATTTATTCAGGACAACCAGTCCTTTTCAAAATATGGAGTTATTCGCGGACTACATTTACAGGTGCCACCATTTGCTCAGACAAAATTAGTTCGTGTTTTGCAAGGAGAAATCCTTGATGTTGCTGTAGACATCCGTAAAGATTCTAAAACCTATGGGCAACATTTTAGCATTTTGTTGTCGGCAGAAAATAAGAAACAGTTGCTGATTCCCCAAGGATTTGCACATGGATTTTCAGTTTTGAGCCCAACAGCCATGGTTTCGTATAAAGTAGACCAACTGTATGATAAGGATAGCGAAAGGGGAATCCGTTTTGATGACCCGTCACTAAACATTGACTGGAAACTTAATCATAAGGAAAGTATCGTTTCTGCAAAAGACCAGATTCTGGGAGAATTGAAAGATTTAGAGTAGTCGCAATCTATGAAAAAAATACTGATAACCGGTGCCAATGGACAATTAGGGAGTGAAATAAGAGTGCTGTCCCCGCTTTTTTCCGATTTTGATTTCGTTTTTGCTGACAGAGCTGAATTTTCACTTGAAAGCGAGTCGGAAACGCGGTCTTTTTTAGAAAAAACGAAACCTGACTATTTGATTAATTGTGCAGCCTACACAGCAGTTGACAAGGCTGAAACAGAAGTCGAATTGGCAGATTTAGTCAATCATAAAGCTGTAGCCCTGTTAGCAAAATGGAGTTTTGAAAATAATTGTAAACTCATCCATATCTCTACAGATTATGTTTTTGACGGAACTTCTGAAATTCCCTTAAAGGAAAACGACCAGACCAATCCTCAAAACGAATACGGCAGGACAAAATTGCTGGGCGAGATTGCCTGTCAGGAAAACAATCCTGACAGTATTATTATCAGGACTGCGTGGGTATATTCTGAATTTGGAAGTAATTTTGTCAAGACCATGTTGCGGTTGATGAATGAAAAGGATTCGATAAGTGTAGTCAATGACCAGATTGGAAGCCCGACCTATGCAAAAGATTTGGCAGAAGCCATCTTAAAAATCATTGAAACAGAAAATTGGTATCCCGGAATCTATAATTTTTCAAATGAAGGAAAAATAAGCTGGTTTGAGTTTGCTCTCGCTATCAAGGAAATTTCAGGAAACAATTGTGATGTAAAAGGTATTCCATCTGAAGCCTATCCTACGCCTGCCAAAAGACCGGCATACTCATTATTAGATAAGACCAAGATTAAAGGAGTTTATAAAATCAAGATTTCAGATTACAAATCAAGTCTGGAAAAATGTTTAAATAATATAGGCAAAAACATATGAAAGGTATAATATTAGCCGGAGGTTCGGGAACAAGGTTATATCCGCTAACCCGTTCGATATCGAAACAATTAATGGCGATTTATGACAAGCCAATGATCTATTATCCATTATCGGTTTTAATGTTGGCCGGAATCGATGAGGTTTTGGTAATATCTACACCGCATGATTTGCCTAATTTCAGAAACCTTTTAGGGAATGGAGATGATTTCGGAATCAAGATTGAATATGCAGAACAGCCAAGTCCGGATGGATTGGCCCAGGCTTTTATAATTGGAGAGAAATTTATTGGCTCGGACGACGTTTGCCTTATTTTAGGAGACAATATTTTTTACGGGCACGGACTCACAGACCTGCTTAAAACAGCAGTGAATAATGTAGTAGTCGATAAAAAGGCTACGGTTTTTGGATACTATGTTCAGGATCCGGAACGTTATGGTGTTGCCGAATTTGACAAAACAGGGAACGTAATTTCAATTGAAGAAAAACCAAAAGAACCAAAAAGCAATTATGCCGTTGTTGGCTTGTATTTCTTTCCAAACTCTGTTGTTGAAATTGCAAAAAATATAAAACCAAGCGATAGGGGAGAATTGGAAATCACCACAGTGAATCAGGAATACCTGCATTCAAAAAATTTGAAAGTAGAATTGATGGGACGCGGTTATGCATGGTTGGATACCGGAACTCACGAATCATTATTGGAAGCTTCAAACTTTATCCAGACCATCGAAAAAAGACAGGGGCTTAAAGTAGCCTGTTTGGAAGAAATTGCCTATGAAATGGGATATATTACAAAAGAAAAACTGATTGAATTGGCCACCCCGTTGCAAAAAAACGAATACGGACAGTATTTGTTGCGACTGGCTAATAGAAAATAAGTACTTTAGTATTGCTAATTGCTATAACCCAAGCGTGGTAGAAAAAATGTCGAAGATACTTATTACAGGAGGAGCAGGATTTATAGGATCCAATTTGTGTGAATATTTCCTGGAAAAAGGGAACCAGATTGTTTGTCTGGATAATTTTGCTACAGGGCATAGACATAATATTGAGCCTTTTTTCGATAATCCGGACTTTATGCTGATTGAAGGCGACATTCGAAACCTTGAAACCTGCATGAAAGCAGTCCAAGGAATCGATTATGTATTGCATCAGGCAGCCTTAGGGTCGGTTCCACGTTCTATAAACGATCCGATAACAAGTAATGAAGTCAATGTTTCCGGCTTTTTGAATATGCTTGTCGCTTCTCGTGATGCTAATGTAAAACGATTTATATATGCAGCCAGTTCGTCAACCTATGGCGATTCGGAAACCTTGCCAAAAGTAGAAGATAAAATAGGGAAACCACTATCTCCTTATGCTATTACTAAATATGTTAACGAGTTGTATGCTGATGTTTTCAGCAGAACTTACGGATTACAAACAATTGGCCTGAGATATTTTAATGTTTTTGGCAGGCGACAAGATCCTAATGGAGCCTATGCAGCTGTAATTCCTTTGTTTGTAAAGCAATTTATGAATTATGAAAGCCCGGTAATTAATGGAGCCGGAGATTTTTCACGAGATTTTACGTATATTGACAATGTCATTCAGATGAATGAAAAGGCAATGTTAACGGAAAATCCGAAAGCACTAAACACCGTTTATAATACGGCTGTTGGTGACCGAACGACATTGAATGAATTGGTAAATTATTTAAAACAATTTTTGACCGTTTTAGATCCAAAAATTGAGGCTGTAGAAATAAAACATGGGCCTAACAGAAAAGGAGATATACCACATTCCCTGGCAAGTATTGAAAAAGCCCAAAAGTTATTAGGATATGAACCGACACATAATATAAAAGAAGGATTAAAAGAAGCTGTTAGTTGGTATTGGGAAAATTTGAAATAATTTCTGTAGGTATTTAATAATGTACAGAATAACTAAATAAACTTCAATGAGTTTAAAAAAAATTGCTGTAATAGGTCTGGGTTATGTAGGATTGCCACTTGCAAGGCTATTTTCTACAAAATATCAGGTAGTAGGATTTGATATTAACCAAAATAGGATAAAAGAACTGCGTTTAGGTATAGATACTACTCTTGAAGTTTCTGATATTGAACTGCAAGAAGTCCTGAAAGTTAGTCTTGATGGACTCGAGAATGGATTGTTTTGTTCATCAAACATAGAGGATATAGCCAACTGCAATTATTATATAGTCACTGTTCCTACTCCCGTTGACAAAAATAACCGTCCTGACCTGACTCCGCTTTATAAAGCAAGTGAGACAGTAGGAAAAGTATTGAAAAAAGGAGATATTGTTATTTATGAATCTACTGTTTATCCCGGAGTTACTGAAGAAGAATGTGTGCCGGTTTTAGAAAAAATATCGGGATTAAAATTTAATGTAGATTTTTACGCAGGTTATTCTCCTGAAAGAATCAATCCTGGCGATAAGGAGCATACTGTAGAACAAATACTTAAAGTAACCGCTGGATCTACACCTGAGATTGGACAAAAAGTAAATGAATTATATAAATCAGTAATTACAGCCGGAACACATTTGGCGCCTACAATTAAAGTAGCTGAAGCGGCAAAAGTAATAGAGAATTCTCAAAGAGATATTAATATTGCTTTTGTCAACGAACTGGCAAAAATTTTTAATCTGTTAGGTATTGATACCCATGATGTACTTAAAGCTGCAGGCACAAAATGGAACTTTCTGGCATTTAAACCAGGATTGGTTGGAGGTCACTGCATAGGTGTCGACCCCTATTACTTGGCGCAAAAAGCACAGGAAGTAGGCTATCACCCGGAGATTATCCTGGCAGGTAGAAGACTTAATGATAGTATGGGAGAATATGTAGCGTCGCAGATCGTAAAACTGATGATTAAAAAAGGAATCAAAGTCAACGGTGCGGAACTGCTAATGTTGGGAATTACTTTTAAAGAAAACTGTCCGGATGTACGCAATACAAAGATTATTGACGTCATTAAGGCTTTGGAAGAATATTCTATGAAAATTACCATATATGACCCATGGGCAAATCCAGAAGAAGTCAGACATGAATACGACCTGAGCACTACAAAATTATTACCAAATAAGCAGTTTGATTCAGTAGTTTTAGGAGTAGCACATAAAGAATTTTTAAATCTGGATATGGCATCCTTATGTAAAGACAATGGATTGGTTTATGATGTAAAAGGAGTTTTGGATAACGCAGACGGAAGATTATAAATAAAACACGAGAAGAAGCAAAAAAAGTCAAAATAGATATGTTGAAAAATAAAACGCTTTTAATAACGGGAGGAACAGGTTCATTTGGAAATGCAGTATTACATCGTTTTCTGCATACGGATCATTTTAAAGAAATCAGAATTTTTTCCAGAGATGAGAAAAAACAGGATGATATGAGAAATCAGCTTAAAAATGATAAGCTGAAATTTTATATTGGAGATGTCCGTGATTATAGCAGTATTGAAAAAGCCATGCACGGTGTGGACTATGTTTTTCATGCTGCAGCTTTAAAACAAGTTCCATCCTGCGAATTTTTCCCGATAGAAGCTACTAAAACCAATGTTTTTGGAACACAAAATACAATTGACGCCGCTGTAGCCAATGGTGTACAGAAAATAATTTGCCTGAGTACAGATAAGGCGGCTTATCCTATCAATGCAATGGGAATTTCAAAAGCATTGATGGAAAAAGTAGCCATTGCAGCATCCAGAAACATACATGAAAATAAAACAGTTGTCTGTTTGACAAGATATGGAAATGTGATGGCGTCAAGAGGATCAGTAATTCCATTGTTTTTGAATCAGATCAAATCAGGAAAGCAAATTACAATAACAGATCCAAAAATGACACGTTTTTTAATGTCTCTTGATGAGGCGGTAGAATTAGTCCTTTTTGCTTTTGAACACGGAAATCAGGGCGATCTTTTTGTAAATAAAGCTCCTGCAGGAACCATTAATGACCTGGCTCTAGCTTTGAAAGATCTGTGTAAGGCAGATAATGAAATCAAAGTCATAGGAACACGTCATGGAGAAAAACTATACGAGACATTATGTACCCGTGAAGAAATGGCAAAAGCGGAAGATATGGGAGAATTTTATAGAATTCCGGCAGACAATAGGGATTTGAATTATGCCCAATATTTTTCCGAGGGTGAAAAAGACATTTCAATTATCGAAGATTATCATTCTCACAATACAGAACAGCTTGGTGTGGAAGGGATGAAGAAATTATTAGTCAAATTGCCTTTGGTAAGAAAAGAAGTTTTTGGCGAAGATGTAGCCCAATTGCCAAGTTAAGATGAAGAATCAGCCTCAAATAATTCAGGGTAATATTCATGAGGATGAAAGAGGGAAACTGTTTTATGCCAATGAATTTGACCTTTCAGAAGTCAAACGTTATTACATTATAGAACATCCCGACACTATAGTAATCAGAGCGTGGCAGGCACATAAAAGAGAGCAGAAATGGTTTCAGGTCATTTCAGGAAGCTTTTTAGTAGCGGTTGTCCAGCCGGATGATTGGAAAAATCCTTCTGAAAAACTAGAAGTCAGGGAATTTGTTCTGAATGCTGATGAAAATCAGATTTTGCATATTCCGGGTAATTTTGCAAATGGTTTCAAAGCCTTAGAAAAAAACTCAAGAATGATTGTTTTCTCTGATTTTTCATTAGAAGAATCATCGAAAGATAATTTTAGATTTGATAGCAAACTCTGGTTTGACTGGAATTAAAAAAAATATATAAAATAAAGATGCTAAGAGTAGGAATTACTGGCCAGGCCGGATTTGTAGGGAAACATTTGTATAATACAATCGGACTTTTTCAGGAGGAATTTCAAAGAATTGAATTTGAAAAAGATTTCTTTGAAGATGAAGGAAAACTATACGATTTTGTTTCGCAATGCGATGTGATTGTGCATTTGGCTGCTATGAACAGGCATAATGACCCTCAGGTAATTTATGACACTAATTTAGGGTTGGTTCAAAAGTTGGTCAATGCTTTAAACAAAACAAACAGTAAAGCCCATGTTATTTTTTCTTCTTCGACACAAGAGGAAAGAGACAATTTGTATGGGAAATCCAAAAAAGAAGGCAGGGAATTAATGGCTCAATGGGCTAAAACTTCAGGTGGAAAATTCACAGGCATGATTATTCCCAATGTTTTTGGTCCTTTTGGACATCCCAACTACAATTCGGTAGTCGCTACTTTTTCTCATAAAATAGCTCGAAATGAAACTCCAACTATTGAGGTTGACGGAGATCTGAAGCTGATTTATGTAGGTGAACTGGTCGATGAAATTTTAAAAACCATAAAAAAAGGCGAGAGTAATGAATCGCTTATTATACCTCACACAGCTGAATCCAAAGTTTCCAATTTGATGGCCTTGTTGGAAAGATATAAATCAGAATATCAGGACAAGGGCATTATCCCTCAATTAAACAGCAAGTTTGAAACTAACCTTTTCAATACGTTTCGTTGCTATATTGATATTCCAAATTATTTCCCGGTTAAATTTACGCAGCATACAGACCCAAGAGGTGCCTTTGTTGAAGTAATACGCCTGAATGTTGGCGGTCAGGTTTCGTTTTCTACGACTGTTCCCGGTATAACAAGGGGAAATCATTTCCACACCAGAAAAATTGAACGTTTCGCTGTAATTAAAGGAAAGGCATTAATCCAATTAAGGCAAATAGGTACGGAAGAAGTTCTTGATTTTTATTTAGATGGAAATGAACCTGCTTATGTAGATATGCCTATCTGGTATACGCATAACATAAAAAATGTAGGCGAGGAGGAGTTATATACTATTTTTTGGATTAATGAATTCTATGATCCGAATGACCCTGATACTTATTTTGAAAATGTATAATAAAAAATATAACAAATAGCCTGGATAGAATGAAATCAAGACTTAAAGTAATGACAGTGGTCGGAACTAGGCCAGAGATTATACGTCTTTCTCGTGTTATGGCTGCTTTGGATAAATCAGAAGCAATTGAGCATATTATTGTCCATACCGGTCAAAACTATGACTACGAACTAAATCAGATATTTTTTGATGATTTAGGTATTCGCAAGCCTGACTTTTTTTTAAATGCGGCTGGTGCAACGGCAACTGAAACTGTTGGCCAGATTTTGATAAAGATAGATCCGTTGTTGGAAAGTGAAAATCCTGATACTTTTTTGGTATTGGGAGATACGAATAGCTGTCTTTGTGCTATTCCGGCCAAGAAAAGACATATTCCTATTTTTCACATGGAAGCAGGAAACCGTTGTTTTGACCAAAGAGTTCCTGAAGAGACTAACAGAAAGATTGTCGACCACGTTTCAGATATTAATCTGACATATAGCGACATTGCAAGAGAATATCTTTTAAGAGAAGGATTGCCTGCAGACAGGATCATAAAAACAGGATCTCCAATGTTTGAAGTCCTAAACCATTATCTTCCGTCAATCAAATCTTCTGATGTTTTGGAAAGATTAGGATTGGAAGAAGGAAAGTTTTTTGTTGTGTCTTCGCACCGTGAAGAAAACATCAATAGCGAAAAGAACTTTAATGGCTTGATGCAGAGTTTGAACCTCATTGCAGAAAAATATGATTATCCGATTATTGTAAGTACACATCCACGTACGAGAAACATGATCGAGAAAAAAAACATACAGATGCATTCTAATGTTCAGTTTCTAAAACCATTAGGATTCAACGATTATAATGCCTTACAAATGAAATCCTTTGCAGTGCTTTCTGATAGCGGCACCATTTCAGAGGAATCTTCTGTTTTGAATTTTAGGGCATTAAATATCCGTGAAGCTCACGAAAGACCAGAGGCAATGGAAGAAGCATCAGTAATGATGGTAGGGCTAAGTCCTGCAAGAATAATGCAGGGATTAGTACAGCTTCAGTATCAAAAAACAGGCGATGAACGCAATTTCAGACCTGTTGCAGACTATTCGATGCCTAATGTGTCAGAGAAAATGGTTCGTATTATACTGAGCTATACCGATTATGTGAATCGTACTGTTTGGAAAAAAAACTAAGAAAGGCGTGAGAGTCCTGATGATTAATACCGTTTCCGGTTACGGAAGTACTGGCTCTATCTGTGAAGATATTGCAAGTGTCTTGGAGCATCAAGGACACGAATGCTTTATTGCTTATGGACAGCTGACGACAGATTATGCCCGAAGTTATAAAGTTGGGACAGTCATAGAAAATCATCTGCATAATGTAGGTTCAAGATTGTTAGGAAAGCAAGGTTATTTTACAAAAAAAGGCACCCGCAAGCTGGTTTCCTATATTCAGGAAATAAAACCGGATGTTATTCACCTTCATAATCTTCATGGTAATTATCTGAATCTTCAGATTTTGTTTGAATATCTGATTGACTCTGGAATTCCGTTAGCATGGACGCTTCATGATTGTTGGGCTTTTACAGGAAAATGTGCCCATTATACAGACGTTCAATGTTATAAGTGGCAGACTCATTGTTATGCATGTCCGCAAGTAAAAAAATACCCGCCAAGCTTGTTTTTTGACAGATCAAACGAAATGTATGATGACAAAAAGAAATGGTTTACGAACCTATCGCAAATGACTGTTATTCCGGTTTCAAACTGGCTGGCTGGTGAAGTAAAAAAATCTTTTTTGAATAAGTATACTATTAGCCCGATATACAACTGGATTGACCACGCTACTTTTAAGGATTTTGGGGAGCAGAATTTTTCAACCGTATATAATATAGATTCTGGGAAGTTTACAATTTTATTGGTTAGTGCTAGCTGGCATTCCAATGATCCAAAATTTCAGGATGCCTTAAAATTGTCAAAAATTATTTCTGAGGATATGCAAATCGTAATGATTGGTAATTTGGATGATAAGAAACTGTTGCCACAAAACATACAACATATTTCCTATGTGCATGGAAAAGAAGAGTTGGCAAAAGCCTATTCCTTTTCAGATGTATATGTTCATCTTTCAACCGAAGATACATTTGGAAAAGTAATAGCGGAAGCTTTAAGTTGCGGAACTCCGGCAATCGTCTATGACTCAACCGCCTGCCCGGAAGTATTAGGAGAGAATTGTGGCTATGTTGTGGAAAAAAGAAATGTTGAACAACTATCTGAAGCTATTGATAAAGTTAAAGAAAAAGGTAAGGTGTATTTTTCTGCTAGTTGTAGAAAAAGAGTAATTGAAAATTTTGATTTTAATACAAATATCAATGAAACCATTGCTATTTATAAAAGCATGACCCAATTATGATTGTCAATTTAATAGTCATAGTATTAACTCTATTGTTTGGGCAGTATTATTCGAAAGTAGCTAAGAATAGTAATAAAAATAATAGTGCTCGGAAGAGCTATGTAAAAACTATATGTTTTTTATTGATTCTTCAGTCCGGATTAAGGAATGTGGCAGTAGGAGATGATACTTTCAATTATTTCCTCACCTATGAAGAAAATAAAACATTTTCATGGGATTATATCTATAATTCTTTTATCGAGTATTATAAATATGGAATGGGTAAAGATCCAGGGTATTTACTTTTTCAGAAAATCATTCAGATTTTTGCAGATAATTATCAGATATATCTTTTTGTAGTTGCGATACTTTTTTTTAGTGCTTTAGGTAGCTTTATATATAAAAATACCAAAACCGTATTTGATGCAATGTTAGCATTCATAATATATTCAGTACTCTTTTATTCCTTTTTTTCTATTACAGGAATACGACAAACAATTGCTACTGCGGCTGCATTGTACGCTTATGAATTGATTAAAAATAAAAAGATGATAAGGTTTCTTATTCTTATCTTTTTAGCTTCTACAATACATAAATCAGTCTTAATATTTATTCCTTTTTATTTTATAGCTCAAATAAAGAAGACCAAATATTTTTACAGGATAATATTATTTCTTTTCCCTGTTTTTATGATCTATAAAGGATCTTTAGCGGCTTTAGTTAGAAGCGTTGCAGGTTATAATGAATATGAAGATTATGAAGGAGCTGGTACTTATACTTTTACAGCAATGTTTCTGCTGATAGCTGTTGTTGCATTATTTAGAAGCAAGATAATCATGAAAAACAATTCAAATGCCCAGCATTATTATAATGCCTTTGCTTTAGCTTTGCTGTTTTTACCATTATCATGGATTAATCCATCTTTTTTGAGGATAATTATGTATTTTACTATATTCATGCTGATTTTTATTCCTGTAATTATAGAATCTTTCAATACAATTTCTGTAAAAGTAAAATATGACATCAGAAGAGTAGTTATAATACTATTAATTGCCCTATTTGTAAAATCGAGTTGGGATGGTCGGGGTTATGCTTTTTTCTGGGAACAAATGCGACTTCCGGAAACTTATTATATTAGTGATTAAGCAATGAAAATATATGATAGAAGATAAGAAATACATATTATCAGTAATAATACCTACTAGGAATAGAGAAACCTATGCATACATGTCTGTTATGCATATTTTACAGACTACAGATGATGATGTTCAGGTAGTTATTCAAGATAACAGTGATACAAATTCATTAATCAATAAGTTTGAAAATAATGAGTTTAGGAATAGAATAAAATATAACTATTCTGAAGGAGTACTATCATTTGTAGATAATTTTAGTAAGGGCGTTGAAGGAGCTGACGGCGAGTATATATGCATGATTGGAGATGATGATGGTATAAACCCTGAAATTGTAGAAGTTGTACGTTGGGCAAAAGAGAATGGTATTGAGGCAATTACGCCGGAAATAAGATTAAATTATATTTGGCCCAATACAGGAATATCATATTACAAAAATGATAACGGTAATCTCATGATTGTTAATTTCAATCTTGAGGCTAGATTTTATGATACAAAAAAAGAACTTCAAAAGCTTTTAGATTCAGGAGGTCAAAATTATTTGAAGTACAATTTGGTAAAAATATATCATGGGATAGTTAGGAAAAGTGCTATGGATAAGGTTAAGCAGGTTACAGGAAGATATTTCGGAGGACTTTCTCCAGATATTTATAGTTCTGTAGCATTGTCCTTAGTTATTGATAAAGTGCTGAAGATTGATTATCCGTTAACTATTCCCGGAGTTTGCAGAAAAAGTGGTGCTGGACATTCTTCAACTGGAAGGCATCATGGAAAGCTAGAAGACGCACCCCAGTTGGTAGGACATACAAATTATCAATGGTCAAGCTTGGTCCCTAGATTTTATAGTGTTGAAACCTTATGGGCAGATTCTGCATTAGCTGGTTTTGTGGAAATGCAAAAAGATGATTTTGTCAAAAAATTTAATGTTTCTACTTTATCGGCATACTGTTTTTATAATTACAAGGAATTTGATGAATTTACTGAAATAAACTACAATCAGTATTGCGCTGCTAGAAAAATAAACTTAATAGGTAAAAAATCAAAGCTATTGAAAGGTTATTTAGTTGGTCCGTTAAAGGATTTATTTAATAGGGGATATAATAAACTGACCAGAAAAAAAGATGCTGTTGAAAAATTTGAAGGAATAGAAACTATTGATGGGGCTGAAAAAATATTAAGTCAATATCTAAAAAGAAAATCTTTATCCGCAGCTATAATGATTGAAAAATTAAACCGGCTAAATAAATAAGTATGCTATTACTGATTGACAGAATAATTAATAAACTGATTAGAGTATATAGGAAGAAGATTTTTCTGCTGAAAATCAAAAGCAAAGAAAATACAGTTAATGTTTTAGGGAAAGTATACGTCAATGCAACAAATATTAAAATTGGTAAAAATGTGACTATATATCCAAATGTATACTTTTGGGGTGATGGTCTTATAGAAATAGGAGATAATGTTGATTTAGGAATAGGAACCATCATTTTTGCGAAGCAACAAGTAATAATTGGGAACAATACTGCTATTGCTGCACAGTGTTATATAATTGATAGTAATCATGGAGTTAAGAAAGATGTGTTAATTAATAAACAGCCTCTTCATGTAGATTCCGAAGGAATTATAATTGGTAACGATGTTTGGATTGCTGCAGGTTGCAAAATTGTCAAGGGAGCGAAAATCAGCGATGGAGCAGTTATTGGTGCATTGAGTATTGTTAATTCAGAAATAGAAAAAAATAGCATTGCTGTTGGTATACCTGCGAAAGTAAAAAAATATAGAGAGTAGTAAGATGGATAACTTAAATAATAGTGTTGGTGTAGCCTTGATTTTTTTCAATAGACCGGAACCGCTAGAGAAAGTTTTTAACGCTTTGAGACAATCAAAACCTAAAAATCTTTTCCTAATTCAAGATGGGCCTCGTCTAAATAATGAAAAAGATGTTGTCGGAATCAAACGTTGTAGAGAAATAGTTCAAAAAGTAGATTGGGATTGCAACGTATATGAAAACTTTTCTGAAACAAATCTTTCATGTGACCATAGGGTTTTTACAGGTATAAGTTGGGCATTTGAATATGTTGATAGATTAGTTATTTTAGAAGATGATTGTGTGCCTTCCAACAGTTTTCTGCCATTTTGTGAAAATGTTTTAGAGAAATATAAAGATGATAGAAGAATCCACATGATAAGCGGAATGAATTATGTCGATGAGTTTAAAGGAACAGATGATAGTTATTTTTTTTCAAATACTGCAGCTGGATGGGGTTGGGCGACGTGGAAAAGGTCTTGGAATCTTGTGGTTGAACAAAAAGATTTTGTTTTTTTAGAGAATGAGTTGACCAAAAAACTCATTACAAATTATATTGCTGAGTTAGGTTTAAAAGTAAATGGAGTTAAGAATTTTATAGAGATTGTTGAGAATTTAAGACAAAAAAATCTTCAAACAGGAAAAGTTAATTCATGGGAAAATGCTTTAGGAATAGCCATGTTCCTATCTTCGGCTATGATAATAACACCTCAAAAAAACCTTGTGTCTAATATTGGATTGACTAACGAAAGTACACATGCCGTTAATTCTATCAAAAAATTAAGCAAGGCTACGCAGCAACTGTTTTTTAAAAAAACGTATGAAATTAATTTTCCATTAAAGCATCCAAAATATATTGTTAGAAATGTGGAATATGAAAAATTGCATAGAAAAATAGTAGGTTCAAATAATTTTGTGCTTTTTGGAAGGAGAATGGAAAGCATAATTCGAAGATTTATATATTCTTCTAATTCAGAAAGAGCTGCCCTTTTAAAGAAATTTTTTTAAGAAAATTTGCTAAACTCTAGTTCTCAAATCAAATTAGGAGCCATGATCTCCTACATAGCAATAGTATTTAATATTATTGTAGGTTTCCTATACACACCATGGATGATTAAGCAAATAGGCAAATCAGATTACGGTTTATATATTTTAGTTACTGCATTTCTGTCTTATTTTGTGATGGATTTTGGCTTGGGACAAACAATTGCCCGTTTTCTATCCAAATACAGAGCAAATAATGAGCCTGAAAAAATAAACCAGATGTTGGGGCTTACCTCAAAGTTTTATTTGCTGATTAATGGCTTGATCCTGATTACGCTAATCGTTGTTTATTTTTTTATAGAGAACATATTCATAGAGCTAAGTCCTGTCGAAATTGAAAAATTTAAAATAGTCTATCTGATTGCTGGCGGTTTTAGTTTGATTTCCTTTCCTTTTATGCCATTGGATGGAGTTCTGATTGCCTATGAACGATTTGTTCTTTTAAAATTATGCGATATCATCAGTAAGGTAGGAATCGTAATCTTAATGATCATAGCATTACTGTTAGGTTATAAGCTATATGCCCTGGTTGCCATAAATGCAGCTATTGGTATACTTATTATAGGGATAAAGTTTTTCTATCTCTCAAAGAAAACACCGATTAAGATTGATTTCGGGTTTAAAAGCAAAAAACTCTTAGGAGAGTTGGTCAAGTTTTCTTTCTGGGTATCAATTATCGGAATTGCACAAAGACTTTTAATCAATATTGCTCCATTTATTTTGGGCATAGTTTCCGGAACAGAGCAAATAGCCATTTTCTCAATCGGAATCATTATTGAAGGTTATACATGGACATTAGCGCATGCCTTGAATGGTTTGTTCTTGCCTAAAGTATCACAGCTTGATACACAAAAGAACAATCTTCATGAAATTACCAATCTGATGATTAGAGTTGGCAGGATACAATTGATATTAATGGGACTGTTAATCATCGGACTTGTGGTTTTTGGACAGGAGTTTGTAATTCTATGGATGGGAAGCGGGTTTAGTGAATCGTATTATGTCATTTTGCTATTAATTTTGCCAGGATTTGTGACCCTAACTCAGGAAATTGCCTATACCTATTTATTTGTTATAAACGAATTGCGATACAGGGCAGTGATATTTGTGGGTGCCTCTATTCTCAGCGTTATAATCTCTTTTATTTTAGCACCCCATTATGGAGCTATGGGATGTGCTATAGGAATCTTTTCTGCCACCATGCTTTGCCATGTTGTAGGTATGAATTTTATCTACTGGAAAAAAATAAAACTAGAGATACCACGATTTTTTAAAGAATGCTATTACAGTCTGATTGGAGCTTTTGTATTAACGCTTTCTGTCGGATTTTTATTGAATTATTTTCTGCCAGCAGAAACTTTGATTCGTTTTTCCTGTAAAGTTGTTCTTTTATCTCTTTTTTATATAATTTCGGTATGGTTTACGGGACTGCGTGCTGACGAAAAAGAGCTTTTTAAATCGGTACTTTTAAAACTTGCAGCAAAATTTAAAAACAAATAATCATGATTTTTATAAAAAGCCTTTTTAAAACAGTTTACAAATACTCCACGGTGCGGTTTTTAAAGAAAAGCGTTCCGCAGGGACAAGTTGTGGCTGGTAAAAAAGTTTTAGATATCCAACAGGCAAATAAGTTTATCTACGAAGGAATCATGTCTGGTAAATCATTCATGGCCGGTAGATACGGAGGGTGTGAAAATGATATTTTGGCGAGTTATTACCTGCACAAAAAATTAGGTGCTCCCATATCTAAATTAAAATTCAATTATTTGTGTTCCAATGCTGGATTTTTCCCTAAAGATGTTTCTCTTTTGCAAGGATATGTAAATGAAATGGAAACTGCCGCTAAGCAAGTTGATATTCTTGGAGCCTGGAATTGGTTTTTAGAAGATTATATCATCGGGACTTTTGCTCCTCAATCCCAAATTACAACACTAGGAAATTTGGAACCCTGGTTTTCTGAAAAACCATGGAGTGCGGCTTTAAAAGGAAAGAAAGTACTGGTTGTACACCCATTTCAGGATTCAATCGAACTGCAATATAAAAAAAGAGAACTGCTATTTCCCGGCTCTGAAATCTTACCGGAATTCGAATTAAAGACATTCAAAGCAGTTCAGTCAATAGCAGGCAATCAGCCGGAAGGATTTGAAACCTGGTTTGATGCGTTGGATTATATGACAAGAGAAATTGAAAAGATTGATTTTGATATAGCCATTATCGGATGTGGTGCCTATGGTTTTCCTTTGGCAGCAAGGGTGAAAAAGATGAACAAGCAGGCGATACATTTGGCAGGAGCAACGCAATTATTATTCGGGATAAAAGGCAGTCGTTGGGAACAAGGAAATTACAAGCCGATATTTGAAAAAATTTTCAACGAAAACTGGATTCGCCCTTTAGAAACAGAAAAGCCTAAAAAAGCAGAAGCTATTGAAGGCGCTTGTTATTGGTAAATCTCAAGGAATGAAAAAACAGCCCAAAGTTTTAGTAATAAGTCGTGATTCCTGGAATGACACGAACAATAGCGGAAATACTTTATCTAATCTCTTTCAAAATTGGGATGCGGAGAATATTGCCAATATATACTGCAGAGACGAAATTCCAAACAACAAGATTTGTTCAGATTATTTCAAAATCTCAGAAAGCCTTCTTCTGAAAAAACTCCTGCGGAAAGCTCCTGTGGCGGGTATAAAGGTTCAGAGACAAGAAGCAGCTCTAGCCATATCTGAAGTCAAAGATGAGCAGAATGAAAAGAAAATCTATGACTTTTTTAGAAAAAACAGATTCCATATTTTTTTATGGGGTAGGGAACTGCTTTGGAAAATAGTAAACTGGAAAAGCAAAGAGTTGAAAGATTTTATTAAAGATTTTAATCCTGATGTTATTTATTCGCCTTCCTATGATTCCTTTTACATGCATGACATTTTAAAATTTGTCCAAAAAGAATCAAGTGTAAAAGTTGTATATTTTCACTGCGATGATTTGGTTACTTACAGGCAATATTCCTGGTCGCCTTTGTATTGGATCAACAGATATGTTCTTCGGAAACACATGGACAAAAGTATACGGCTGGCAGCTAAAAACTATTGCATCATTGATGAACAATCCAGAGTTTATAAAAAAATCTATAACCTCGATTTTGATATTCTATATAAAACAGGAGATTTTACAAATTTCCCACAAACACATTCTCCAAATGTCCCTTTAAAGCTAATCTATACGGGCAATATAATTTATGGAAGAATTCATAGCCTGTTTTCCATAGCCGACGCATTAAAGAAGATTAATTCAGATGGGATTAAGGCAAAATTATATTTGTATACGGCAAATGAAATTACTCCAGAAGTAAGGCACAGATTAGAAAGTTCCGGATCGGTTGAAATAATGGGCAAAGTTCCGTATTCTCAAATTTCGGGAATTTTAAATAATGGCGATATACTCGTACATGTAGAATCCTTTGAAAAACAGCAAATGCTGGCTACTTCGCTGTCATTCTCTACCAAAATAGTAGACTATTTAGAAGCAGGAAAACCTATCTTTGCAATGGGTTGGAAAGAAGCTGCATCAATCAAATACCTTCATGATAATGGTATTGGTGTTACAGCAAACAATAATCAGGAAGTTTTAGGTAAGTTAAAAGATCTGATTAACCATACAGAAAGTTTAAATGATAAAGGCTTAAAAGCGTGGGAATTTGGAAAGGAAAAGCATAATAAAAAGGACGTGCTAAAGAATTTTGAGGATAATCTGGAAGCCCTAAAAAAGGACTAGCGCTATGAAAAAGAAAATATGTTTTATAGTATCGACTCCCTATACAGCAAAAGCTTTTCTGGAAAACCATTTTGAGGTGCTTTCGGAACATTATGATGTTTACCTAGTAGCTAATTTGGATGATCCGGAAATTAAAAATTATTCAAATAAATATTTACAAGAAGTAAAACATATACCCATTTACAGAAAAATCAGCCTGTTAAAAGATATCAAGGCACTGTTTCTGTTGATTCGTTATCTCAATAAGAGCAACTTTGATATAACGACAACGTTTACACCCAAAGCGGGTCTTATAGGTATTCTTGCCAGTAAGATTGTAGGCGTAAAGAAGAGAGTTTATTTTTTTACCGGACAGGTCTGGCACACTAAAAAAGGAGTCTTTAAAAAATTTCTGATGACTTTGGATAAATTTGTGGTAGCTTTAAGTACAGATATAATTGTTGATGGACAGCCACAAAGAAATTTTTTAATAGAAAACAAAATTATCAAGCCTAACAGATCAATCGTGTTAGGGAAAGGAACAATAAGCGGTATTGATATTTCAAGATTCTCATTGAAAAATGAAATCAGAGAAAAAATCCGGTCCGAATTGAACTATTCTCAAGAAGACTTCGTTTTCATGTTTCTCGGAAGATTAAATACAGACAAAGGCATAATGGATCTGGTTCAGGCTTTTAAAAAAATCAATGCAAAGTATCCGGAAGCAAAGCTGTTGGTAATTGGGCCGGATGAAGAGAATATAAGTGCAAAAATCATTGCGGAGTTAGACCGAGGAACTTATATTTTGTATGGTTCTACAGATAAACCCGAAAACCTAATGCAAGTAGGTGATGTTTTTTGCCTGCCTAGCCATAGGGAAGCATTCGGCTTAAGTATAATTGAGGCTTCAGCTTGCGGAAGACCAATATTGTGCAGTGATACCTACGGACTTAAAGATACTATTATCGAAAATGTTACAGGTTTAAGACATAAAGCTCATGATGTAGATTCCATTTATAAGCAGATGGAAGTTTTGATAAAGGATAGTGCCTTAAGACAAAATCTTGGGATAAACGGCAGGAAATATGTTGAAGAACATTTTTCCAAAAATATCCTGACAGGACTATGGCTTAAATATTACAATTCGTTGCTAAAAAACTGATTTAGTACATGATCTATAAAAGATATATAAAAAGAATAATCGATTTTAGTTTGTCCCTGATGGGATTTATATGCTTGTTGCCCATATTTTTGGTAATAACGATCTTTTTGTTTTTTGCCAATCAAGGGAAACCATTTTTTGTACAGAAGCGGCCGGGAAAAAATGGAGATATTTTCAAAATAGTCAAGTTTAAGACTATGAACGATAAGAAGGACAAGCAAGGGAAATTGCTTCCTGATGCTGATCGTTTGACCAAAATTGGAGCCTTTGTCCGTAAGACTTCACTTGATGAGATTCCGCAGCTTATAAACGTTATAAAAGGAGATATGAGCCTCATAGGGCCCAGGCCGTTACTTGTGCACTACTTACATTTGTATTCGGATTTTCAGAACAGAAGACACGAAGTAAAACCAGGAATTACCGGTTGGGCTCAAGTGAATGGCAGAAATGCCATCAGTTGGGATAAAAAATTTGAACTGGATGTTTGGTATGTTGATAACATCTCTTTTAAATTAGATATGAAAATACTTTTTATGACAGTGAAAAAAGTGATAATAAGTGAAGGTATAAATGCAGCAGATGCTGCCACAATAGAACCTTTTAATGGAGAATAGTATTGTATTATATGGAGCAAGTGGGCACTGCAAAGTAATTATGGATTCCGTTTTCCTGCAGGGAGATACCGTAGAGGCTGTTTTGGATGATAATCCCAAGAAAGAGCATGTCTTTGAAATTCCTGTGGTTAAAGCGGAGAATTTTAAAATCACTAAGAACACTCTTTTAACCATTTCCATTGGGGATAATAAGGTCCGCAAAATGATCTCTGAAAAAATCAGCGCCAAATTTCATAAAGTAATACATCCAACGGCAATACTTTCCAAACATTCGTCTGTTGGAGAAGGGACGGTCGTAATGGCTGGTGCTATTATAAACCCGGACTCAGTTATTGGAAAACATTGTATTATTAATACAGGCGCTGTAATAGACCATGACTGCAATATTGGCGATTATGCCCATATTTCGCCAAATGCCTCACTGGCTGGGGATGTGAAAGTAGGACAAGGAACACATATTGGTATTGGAGCATCCGTAATACAAGGTGTTACGATTGGCAAATGGGCAATTGTCGGAGCCGGAGCAGTAGTGTTAAAAGATGTTGAAGACTATGCTGTTGTTGTGGGAAACCCGGGCAGAATTATAAAATATACAGAAAAATAAAAAATATAAAATGAGCAATCAAAAAATATGGCTTTCTTCTCCGCATATGGGGGGTACCGAACAGAATTATGTCAATGAAGCTTTTGAATCAAACTGGGTAGCGCCACTCGGACCAAATGTAACCGGATTTGAGCAAGATTTAGAAAAATTTATCGGACAGAATTCTTATGTCGGGGCTTTGAGTTCCGGAACTGCCGCCTTACACTTAGGGCTGGTAATTTTAGGCGTCAAAGCAGGTGACGAAGTTATTTGCCAAAGTATGACATTTTCAGCTTCGGCCAATCCGATAATGTATCAGGGAGCAACTCCAATTTTTATTGATAGCGAAAAAGAAACATGGAACCTTTGTCCGATTGCTTTAGAAGAAGCAATAACCGACAGAATTGCCAAAGGAAAGAAACCCAAAGCTATTATAGCTGTACACCTTTATGGGATGCCTTATAAAGTAGATGAAATTCATGCGATTGCTAAAAAATACGAAATCCCCGTTTTGGAAGACAGTGCTGAGGCATTAGGTAGCCATTACAAAAAACAGAAATGTGGTACTTTTGGAGAAATTGGCGTTCTTTCATTTAACGGAAATAAAATTATTACTACTTCTGGTGGAGGTGCTATAGTAACGAAAAGCAAAGAATTAAAAGATAAAGTTGTATTTCTCTCCACTCAAGCCAGAGACAATGCTCCACATTACCAGCATAGCGAAGTAGGTTATAATTACAGGATGAGCAATATTTGTGCTGGAATAGGAAGAGGGCAAATGGAAGTCTTGGAAGAGCATGTGGGGTTAAGAAGAAAAATGCACGAGTTTTACAAGGATTATTTCAAGGATATTGATGGAGTATCGGTGCTTTGTGAGCCTGATAGTAACTATTTTTCAAATCATTGGCTTTCTGCCATCGTAATTGACCCTTCAAAAACAGGAGGAAAGACTCGTGAAGATTTGAGGCTGGCACTGGAACAGGCAAATATAGAAAGCCGCCCATTGTGGAAACCGATGCACCTGCAACCTGTTTTTGAAAAGTATCCATACTATGGTAAAAATGTTTCTGAAAAGCTATTTGATGACGGTCTGTGCATGCCTTCAGGATCAAATATGACGGAAGAGGAAAAAAGTAGAATTACAATCGCTCTAAATCAGTTTTTTAATAAAAAACATAAATAGAAAATTATCATTATTTTTAAAAAGAATTGTTGTATAGTGCTGACAAGGCTGTAATGAAACAATTGTTTAACAAAAACAGTTAATAAAGCCATAAAATTTTAGTATTTGCTTAACATACTTCTTTTTTACATAACTTTGTCAAATAAATAGACCAGACTATTAAAACCCCCCAAAAGGTTTAACCAATAAATAGAAAAGAATTTGGACAAGAAATCTTTTAGAACTGATTTGTTAACAGCAATGTCAGGACTAAAATTGAATTTTAGTTTTAAGAATTTGGGATACCTTCCCAGATGGGTAGTTTTGCTGTTAGATTTGGGGATTGTTTTTGCTGCTGGGCTAATAACTTATCTTCTCTTAAAAGGAATTAAGCTGACTTATATTCCTGATGGTTACCTCTTTTATGGGGTTATGCTGTATTTTTCGGTAAACATTTTTTTCTTTTGGGTTTTTCGTACCTATTCCGGAATTATACGGCACTCTTCCTACATAGATGCGGTTAAAATCTTCTTTGCGCAGTTTTGTGCCTTAATCACGCTCGTATTTGTCAATTTCGTATTCCTGTTGGACCATGATTACAAGATATTTTTAAATACAGGAATTTTTATCAATGGTGTTCTTTCTTTCTGTTTTCTGTTCTTTTATAGAATAGTCGTAAAGCAGACTTTTGAAAAATATCTTAGTATTTCAAGAAAAGAGGGGCAGATGCGTGCCTTGATTTATGGTTTTGATAATAATGCAATAGCGGTGGCAAATGCCTTGAGGTCAGAAAATCCAAGCCGATTCAAACTGCTCGGTTTTATTGATAAATTCAACCAGAATAGCTCAAAAAGAATTCTGGATCTGCCAATCTTACAGCTTAAGAGACGTGTGCCGGTTGTGATGCGCTCTGTGGGTGCCGAAGCACTTATTATTGCTGACAAATCGTTGACAAAAGAAGAAAGACTGGCTATCGTTGATGAATGCCTGGAATACAACTATAAGGTGTATACAATATCTCTGATTACCGATTGGGAAAATCAGGAAGAAATTTCCAAGAATATCAAGAGTTTCGAAATCCAGGATTTGCTGGAAAGAAAGCCTATTGTTCTTGATATGCATTCTATTTCTTCGCAATTGCGGGACAAGACAATCATGGTAACTGGTGCTGCCGGCTCAATAGGAAGTGAGATAGTAAGGCAGGTAATTGGATTTGAACCAAAAACTATTGTGATTCTCGATCAGGCAGAAACACCTTTGCATAACCTTTCGCTTGAAATTGCCAATTGCAATCCCAATATCAGGATACATAATATACTGGCGGATGTAAGGAACAAACAGGTATTGAAACAGGTATTTAAGCTTTATCAGCCACAGGTTGTATATCATGCTGCAGCATACAAACATGTGCCGTTAATGGAAGAAAATCCTTCCCAAGCCATATTTACTAATATTTTGGGAACAAAAATTCTGGCTGATTTGTCTCATAAACATAAAGTAGAGCGATTTGTTATGGTTTCTACAGATAAAGCCGTAAATCCAAGTAGCGTAATGGGAGCTAGTAAAAGGATAGCTGAAAAGTATGTTCAGTCTCTGAATTATAAATATAAGAATGATGCTGAATATAATGGCACAAAATTTATAACAACCCGATTTGGAAACGTTCTGGGATCTAATGGTTCTGTCGTGCCGCTCTTTAAAAAGCAAATAGAAGAAGGTGGTCCGGTTACAATTACACATCCAGATATTATCCGTTATTTTATGACAATTCCAGAAGCATGCCAATTGGTTCTTGAGGCTGGAGCAATGGGTAATGGAGGTGAGATTTATATTTTTGATATGGGTGATCCGGTTAAGATTATCGATTTAGCAAGAAAGATGATCAAGTTGGCAGGATTTGCGCCAGACAAACAGATAAAGATAAAAATAGTTGGCCTTCGTCCGGGTGAAAAACTCTATGAAGAATTGCTAAACGATACCGCCAAGACATTGCCAACACACCATGAAAAGATAATGATTGCAGAAGAAATATTTGATGATTATGAAGCGGTTACTATGGCCATCCATGACCTTATCGAAATTTCAGAAATTACTTCAAATGAAGAAATTGTGGCAAAAATGAAGCTGATTGTTCCGGAATTTAAAAGTATGAACTCTATTTTTGAAACTTTAGACAATAATCATGTAAGGCAAATTTAGTTTTCTTTAGCCTGTTAATTGTTAAATAGTATCTTTGCATTAAAAACCATATGAAAAAGTTGAATTATTTTAGGCCTGTAATCTTACTCTTTTTATCCCTTTTCATATTCTCATGCGCTTCGAGAAAGAATGTAGCTTATTATCAGAATATTGACCAGCTTGTTAATCTTGAAAGCTCATCCTCATACGAAACGATACTACAACCTGACGATTTGTTAATGATCGTTGTCATGGCTGAAAATCCCGAAGTAGCGGCACCTTTTAATTTACCATCTGTCATCATGCAATCTACCACTGAGCTTGAGAACCAGCAGATGCGTATGAATAGTTATTTGATAGATTCTAAAGGATTTATCCAATTCCCGGTATTGGGATCTATCCAAATAGGTGGTCTTACCAGAACACAAGCGATAGCCAAAATAACCAATGAGCTTGAAAAATACATCAAAAAACCTTCTATAAATCTTAGAATATTAAATTATAAGGTTACAGTTCAGGGAGAAGTAACACAACCTGGAATTCACAACATTACAAGTGAACGAATTACACTGACTGAAGCATTGAGCATGTCAGGAGATCTGACTGTTTATGGTAAAAGAGATAATATTTTAGTTATCCGTGAAGTGGACGGAAAAAAACAAGCCACCAGAGTAGATATTACAAAAGCAGATTTTTTGAATTCTCCTTTTTATTACCTGAAGCAGAATGACGTAGTATATGTAGAACCAAACAAGACTAAAGTAAATTCTTCTGTGGTTGGACCAAATACTGCCATTGTTCTTTCCTCAATTTCCATTCTTGTAACGATAATAGCCTTAACAATACGATAGTAAACGATGAATAATAAACAAGAAATATCACAGGAAAACCACGAATCAGATTTTAATATAAGAGAACAGATAGAAAAATATCTCGTTCATTGGAAATGGTTTTTGCTTTCAGTTATCGTAGTATTAGGTCTGGCTTTTTTGTACTTAAGATATAGTACCCCTTTATATAAAGCTACAGCTACTATTTTGGTAAAAGATGATAAGAAAGGTGGCCTGGCTTCTGAACTTTCAGTTTTGTCTGATCTTGGAGTAGGTACATCCAAAAGTAATGTCGATAATGAAGTTGAGATTCTAAAATCACGAACGCTAACGGAAAAAACCGTAAGCAAGCTGCATCTGAATATTCATTATTTGAGTCATGGCCGCGTTAAATCATCCGAATTGTATAAAGCATCGCCTATTGTAGTTGTTTATTCTCCTGCAAATGAGCAGTACAAAAAAGAAGTACATACCTTTACGATTGAATCAGTAAATGCCAATAAGTTTAAGCTTTTTAAAACGGAAGATAAAGAGTTGGGAACTTTTAGTTATGGAAGTCTTATCAAAATCCCAGAAGGTACTCTTTCAGTTACCAAAGTCGATATTGCAGATAAAAGTTCATTTTCAATAGATTGTAATATTTATCCTGTTGAAACGATGACGACTTATTACAGAGGAGCTTTAGGGATATCTCCTGTTGGAAAAAACACAAGTGTCATCGAACTGTCTGTAGTAGATCAAAACTCACAAAGAGCAGCTGATTTCTTGAATACTTTAGTAGAAATTTACAATGATGATGCAATTGAAGATAAAAACTTAGTTGCAGAAAAGACCTCGCAATTTATTTCTACACGTCTTGGACTGATAACAGATGAACTTACTGATGTGGAAAAAGATGTAGAGGGCTTTAAAAAACAAAACAATCTTACTGATATCCCCACAGAGGCTACCATGTTTCTTGAAAATGCTTCTGAGTATGAAAAGAAACAGATAGAAACAGAAATCCAATTGAATGTAGTGGCATCAATGCGTCAGTTTTTAAATTCAAGCGGACCTGGAGATCTTATTCCTAGTAATCTCCTTTCGACACAGTCTGAAGCATCAGAACTGATAATGGAGTACAATAGGCTTGTAATCGAGTATAATCGAATTGCTGCCGGTGCCACAGCTGAAAACCCGGTAGTGGTTAATGCTGCCAAGAAAATCCAGGCTATGAAGTCAAACATAAGTCAAAGCCTGGCCAGAATGCAATCTTCTTTAACTATTACCAAAAAGAATTTGGATCAGCAAGGATCGGTTTTAGGAAACAAAAAAGCAAAAGTGCCTCGCTTAGAAAGAGAATTCAGGATTATAGACAGACAGCAAAAAGTAAAAGAGGCTTTATATCTATACCTACTTCAGAAAAGAGAAGAAACAGCTTTGACTTTAGCGGCAACCGAGCAAAGTGCTAAAGTTATTGATTCCAGCTATTTCTCTGGAATTCCGGTTTCTCCAAAAAAAAGCATGATTTATCTTATTGCTTTGGTAATAGGATTGGCTATACCTGCAGCCATTATCTATTTGCAGGAACTGCTGAACACTAAGATCAAAAGCAGACTGGATATCGAAAAACGTTTGGCAATTCCATTCCTGGGAGATGTTCCAAAATCAGATTCTCATGAAGAAATGATCAATACCAACAGCCGTTCAGGTTCTGCGGAAGCCATACGTATTGTCAGGACTAACCTGGAATTTATGCTAACCGGAACAAGTACTGAAAGAGGAAAGGTTATTTTTGTTACTTCGACAATTCCGGGAGAAGGAAAAACTTTTATTTCCGTAAATCTTGCAGGGACAATTGCTTTGTCCGGTAAAAAAGTATTGCTGGTAGGAATGGATATCAGAAATCCGAAACTGGCTGAATATATTCCAATCCGATCCGAAGGAGTTACCAACTATCTTTCAAAACAGGATAAAGATTTGTCCAGTTACATAACCAGGTTGGATAATTTTGAAGATTTCCATGTATTGTCTTCAGGAGTCATACCCCCAAACCCGGTAGAACTCTTGATGAACGACAAGATAAACAAGATGTTTGCCGAACTTAAAGAGACTTACGACTACATAATCGTCGATACGGCTCCGGTAAGCGTGGTTACGGATACGTTACTTATTGCTAAGAATGCCGATGCGTTTATCTATGTAGTAAGGGCAAATTATCTTGACAAACGACTCCTGCACGTACCGGAAATGTTCTACAACCAAAAAAAGCTGCCTAACATGTCTTTGGTGCTAAATGCAACAGAAGTAATGAATAAAGGTTATGGCTATGGTTACGGTTATGGCTATGGAGCTGATGTAGAAGTAAAACCGTGGTATAAAACCCTGTTTAAGAAATAAAAATAAAGAAGCCCTTTTTTTTAAAAAAGGGCTTTCTTTTTAAAATTAGTGATATTAAACAGTGTGCTCATAAAATACACAGCATTTCAAAACTTGGCGGCTCTGCGTCTTTGTGAGCAACTATTTCATACAAAGACACAGAATCGCTAAGCATAAAAGAATAAATTATACCCGGAAAAAATCGTTGCGTCTTATCGCTTCTTTTAAAGCGGCAGTGTCAGAAAAGGCAAGTTTTTTGTCAAAGCTTTTCAAGTGATTTTCATGATGCAGGTCAGATCCCGTAAAATCAATCATTCCTTTCTCAAGAAGCTTTTGAGCCACTTTAGCTACCGCTGAACCATAATATCCTACTGTCGACAACAGGTTCATTTGAAACATACAGCCTGCTTTTTTCAGCTTATTGTATTCCTCAAAATTGGTGTGATAAAAAATATAGCGTTCCGGATGCGCCAAAACAGGCTGATAACCAGCAATCCTGATGTCAAAAATAATATCATACAACTGCATTGGCGGATTGATATAGGACATTTCAACTAACAAATAATTGTCTTTAAGCGTAAGCAGTTTTTCTGATTCCATCAATTTTGAAAAGGAATCATCCATCATATATTCAGCTGCTGCCTTAAAGGGAAGATTTACATTTTCTTTAGAAAGCTTTTCTGTAGTAGAGGCACAAAGTGTTTCTATACCGCTTCGTGAATTGTCCCAAATGTTTTTGATGATATGTGGAGTAGTTATAAACTGTTCAAATCCTATTTTCTGTAATGATTGTATAAGCGAAAGCGTGGTTTCGAAATTTTTGGAACCATCATCAATTCCCGGTAGCAGATGGGAATGGATATCGGTATAATTTTCAATCAGATCCCTAAGAATCGGTTTGTTTTTAGAAAAGAAAAGCAAAGTCGTGTGTTTAAAAATTTGATTGCAAATTTATAACATATATTTAATAATTAGTTGTTTTTAAAACGGAATATAACAGTAAAAAATCATTTTGTAAAAATGCTTTTGGAACTCTTACAGTCTGCAAATTAAATTACTTATTCCTATATTTGGCATGCATATCAACATCGCAATATTTTAAGTCTCTACCACGAAATGGACAAAGAAATAATACTAAAAGCTGAAGGAATCTCAAAACAATACCGTTTGGGCAAAGTTGGGACAGGAACACTCAGCCATGATCTTAACCGTTGGTGGGCAAACGTTCGCGGAAAAGAAGACCCATATCTTAAAGTGGGTGATACTAACGACCGTACTTCAAAAGGCACATCAGACTATGTATGGGCTTTGCAGGACATCAGTTTTGAAGTTCAGAAAGGCGAAGTTTTAGGTATCATAGGTAAAAACGGAGCCGGAAAATCAACACTGCTTAAAATCCTTTCAAGGGTTACTGCTCCTACCACAGGTGTCATAAAAACAAAAGGACGTATTGCCTCTTTACTTGAAGTAGGAACGGGCTTCCATAGTGAAATGACCGGCCGTGAAAATATTTATCTTAATGGAGCCATTCTGGGAATGACCAAAAAGGAAATCAGGTCGAAAATAGATGAAATTATAGAATTCAGCGGATGTCAACGCTATATCGATACTCCGGTAAAAAGATACAGTTCCGGAATGACCGTACGTTTGGCGTTTGCTGTAGCAGCATTCTTAGAACCGGAAATTTTGGTCGTAGACGAAGTGCTTGCTGTTGGTGATGCAGAATTTCAGAAAAAAGCAATTGGTAAAATGCAGGATATTTCCAGAGGTGAGGGCAGAACAGTACTTTTTGTGAGCCACAATATGGCAGCGGTAAAGAGTTTATGCACCAGGGCTGTACTGATAGATAATGGAAGATTTGTTTTTTCAGGCTCACCGGAAAGCACCATTGACGAATATTTAAAAGCGGAAAAAAGCTCCAATGTTTTAGAAAAAGTATGGCCTTTGGAAAAAGCTCCCGGAAATAATGTTTGCAAACTCATCAGTGTCAAAGCCAAAACAGAAGAAAAGTCAATATTCATTAGTAATGACCTGGAAATAGAGTTTGTAATCGAAAATCTTGGTGAAGCGCCCAAAAAACTGAACATAAGCATGGTCGTATATTCCAGTGCCGAAGTTCCTGTTTTTAATGTGGTTTCAGATTCCTATAATTGTGAAAAAGGCAGGTATGTCATCAGTACCGTAATACCAAAAAACCTGATGAATACCGATACCTATTCGGTTAGAGTTCTGCTTGTGGAAGATTCTTCTAAACCGCTATGCAACGAATATAACGTACTGAACATTTCTTATCTTGAAGAAAAAAGAGATGTTGCCTGGTATGGAAAATGGATTGGGGCTATTAGGCCTCAAAACCTAATTGATTGGGATTTCAAAAAAATATAAGATGAACATTCTTAGAAAAATTAAAAAAAAACTAACAGCTCCCAAAGGCAATTTTTCATGTTCCGTTTGCGGTAAGGATAACGTCAGACTGAATCCATTACCCGAGAAATATTTAAGGACATTTGCCAAAGAAGGATTTATCCATTCCATTTTTTTATTTGAAACCCTAAACCTTTTTGAATATTCGTGCGCCAATTGTGCTGCTTCAGACCGTTCGAGACTGTATGCCTTATATCTGAATGATTTCTTTTCAAAATCTAAAGAGGTCAAAGTTTTGGATATTGCCCCTACAGAACATTTGAAAAATTACCTTAACAGTAAGGTATTGGCACAAAATTACAGGTCGGCAGATTTATTTATGAAAGATGTTGATGACAATGTAGACATACAGGCAATGGATATTTATCCTGATAATTCATGGGATTTGGTTATATGTTCGCACGTTCTGGAACATGTTCCTGACGACATCAAGGCTTTGAGCGAAATCTATAGAGTGCTTAAAAAAGGCGGAGTTGCAATACTAATGGCACCAATAAACCTGGGACTCGAAAAAAGTTTTGAAGCAGAAAAGGATAAACGCTATACCGTTTCTGAACGTTGGAAATATTTCGGACAGGACGACCACGAAAGACTATACAGTAAAAACGATTTTATCCAAAGAATTAAATCTGTCGGATTCAATCTGGAAGAACTGGATAAGGATTACTTTGGCGAATCGGTATTTAAAAAATACGGCATTACCTCAGGGAGTGTGCTTTATATCGGAAAGAAATAGAAAGATTGCAGCTTAAAAATGCAGTAAACTACCAAATCACTAATTCAACATTATGAAAATTAGCGTTTGCATGATAACATACAATCACGAAAATTATATTCGTGAAGCTATAGAAGGTGTTTTGATGCAAAATATAGATTGTGATATGGAACTTATAATTTCCAATGACTGTTCTACTGATACTACCGACGCTGTCATAAAAGAAATTATACAATCACATCCAAAAGGCTCGCTCATTAAATATTTTTTTCATGAGCAAAATCTGGGAATGATGCCTAATTTTATATTTGCATTAAAACAATGTTTGGGCGAATATGTAGCATTGTGTGAGGGAGATGATTATTGGACAGATGAAAACAAGCTTCAAAAGCAGATTACTTTTTTAGATAATAATAAAGAATATGCCGGCTGTTTCCACAATGTTCTTGTCATTAACGAAATGGTTCCGGACTTTAAGCCAAAACCCTGGCGGGAATATGACAAACATGATTTTACGCAGTTAGACACATTCTCAAAACTGGCGCTGTTCCATACCTGTTCTTTTGTTTTCAGACAGCGTTTTTTAGAATTTCCAACGTGGTTTGAAAAAGTAAAAAGTGGAGATATGGCCCTGTTCTCCATTATTTCGGCAAAAGGAAAGCTAAGGTTTATTGATGGAATAATGGCAGTTTACAGAAAAAATGAAAGAGGAGTAACATCAGGTCAGAAAATTATAGACTATCATAAAAACCGGATACGGCTTATGCGTTTTTTTAAGGTCCATTTTGGTGTTTATCAGACCCATTTGAATGAGATTATAGCCTATCATCGCAAAGAAATTATAAAGACATACAAGAAAAAAGTACTGAGTATTTTTAAAATTAAATAACCATTGAAAAGCAGCAGTCCAAATATTGCCATAGTAACGCCTTCACAGAATGCCTATTCTGAAACATTCATTGAGGCTCATAAAAATTTGCTTGACGGAAACGTTAGTTATTATTATGGAACGGCTTCAAATATTAAATTAGAAGGAAAAGGTGAGGTGCTAGGCGGTACCAAAAAATTAATTGGAAAGGCAATAGATGCCGTTTCTTCTAAAAAACTGCAGTCACAAAAAAAAGCCCTGCTCAATTCCTGGAAAAAAAACAGGATTGACGTATTATTTTTTGAATACGGAACAACGGCAGCCCAATTTATTGATGTCATAAAAGAATCCGGATTGCCCCTGATAATCCATTTTCACGGTTATGATGCTTCTGCACATGCTACCCTAAAAGAATTTGAAAAGCAATATGCAGCCATGTTCAGTTATGCCACCTATGTAATAGTGGTGTCAGAAGTCATGCATAAAAAGCTTTTAGAAATAGGCTGTCCAAAAGAAAAAATCGTAAAAAACATATACGGTCCAAGCGACATATTTTTTGATTTGGAACCTGCTTTTTCAAAATCACAGTTTCTCTCTGTTGGCAGATTTACCGGTAAAAAAGCACCCTATTATACCTTGCTGGCTTTTAATGAAGTGCTCAAAGAATTTCCGGAAGCCACTTTGGTATTATGCGGAGACGGCACTCTATTAGAAACCTGCGAAAACATTTGCCGCTATTATCAGATAGAAAAATCCGTAAAGTTTGCCGGAGCTGTAACTCCCGAACAAATTAAAAATTACCTGAAAGAATCTTTGGCTTTTGTACAGCATTCCATCACGGCAAAAAACGGTGATATGGAAGGAACTCCATTGGCTGTTCTGGAATCGAGTGCGGCCGGATTACCGGTTATAGCATCCAAACATGCCGGAATACCCGAAGTGATTATTGATGGTGAAACCGGACTACTGTTTGAAGAGCATGATGTTGAAACGATGGCAAAACACATGAAATCTCTTTTAAAAGACAAACAGTTGGCAAAAGAAATGGGAGCAAAAGGAAGATTGAATATACGTTCCAACTTTTCAATGAAAAGGCATATTGATATACTGAATGGTCTGATTCTAAAAGCATCCAATTCGTGAAGCCGCAAGTCTCCATACTGATTCCGGTTTACAATCGGGAACATCTCATTGCAGAAACCCTTGAAAGCATCCGTTTACAGAGTTTTTCAGATTGGGAATGTATTCTGGTGGACGACCATTCAACAGACAATTCCGTTGAGGTTGTATCGGCATTTATCAGCCAGGACCCAAGATTTAAATTATATAAAAGACCTTCAGATAGGTTAAAAGGAGCCAATGCCTGTCGTAATTATGGGTTTGAAATGGCGCAAGGAGAATTCATAAACTGGTTTGACAGCGATGATATTATGCATTCCGAATTTATCCATAAGAAAGTCATTGCCCTAAATACCAATAGCGGGCTCGATGGCATCATTTCTAAAACAATGATGTTTGAAAATAGCATAGAAAATATCACGGGACGCGAAAACAGAACATTTCTGACTGAAACCACACTCGAAGATTTTTTAAAACTAAAGACTTCCTGGTATTTGCCGGATATTATGTGGAACGGGAATTTCCTGAAAGGAAAGCAACTTTTTGATGAAGAGCTTCTTGCCGGACAGGACAGCGATTTCTATGCCCGGATGCTCATTGAACAGCCCAAACTTGAAGTTATTGATGAGTATCTTACTTATTATAGGAAACATCCGCAAAATATAACATCACATATTGATAATAGGAAAAATGCCAGGCTAAAAATCTCGCACCTGCATAGCGTTATCCGATTGATAGCCTTGTTGGAAAAAAAAGGAAAGCTGTCAAAAGACCTGAAGCTGCATTTTTTTAAGGCAATGATGAAATATTTGCCCTATGTAATTTCAAGCAATCAGGGCCTGAAAGCTTTGATGAAACTGCTGCGGAAACTGTCTTTTTTTGATTTTGGAATTTTTAAACGCTGGATTAAAATATTTTTAGCTTATTTTTCACTGAAAATTATTGGAAAAGGCGAGAAGCTTTTAAAATAACACCATGATAACCCTACTCTACCCATATCGAAACCGAGAAATACAGCGCATACAGCGTTCTATGGATTCGTTGGCACAACAAAAAGTACATAACTTCAATGTAGTGTTTATAGATTATGGTTCTGAAGATGGAATTGCAGCAGAAGCAAAAGCTTTGGTTGAAAAATATGATTTTGCTTCCTATGTTTATCTGTACGCCAAAAACCAACCCTGGAATAAATGCAAAGCCTTAAACTATGCCATAAAAAAGCTGGAGGAAGGCTATTGTTTTGTTGCCGATGTCGATATGATTTTCCATCCTGAATTTACTTCAGTTTTAGAACAATGTTCAGATAAAGCCTCAGCCACTTATTTTCAGGTAGGGTTTCTTTCAGAAAGCGAAACAAAAAAGAATGTGGCTTTTGAATCCTACCAGGTTAACTTCAAAACCAATGAAGAAGCTACAGGAATGACGCTCTTTCCGGTTTCCTGTCTTAAAAAAATAAACGGATTTGATGAGTTTTTCCATTTTTGGGGAGCCGAAGATACGGATGTTCACAATCGACTGAAAAATGCGGGATGCAAAGTGAATTATTATGATAAAAAGCTATTGATGCTGCACCAATGGCACCCAAATTACCGCCAAAGGGAAGCCAAAACACTCAATAAGGAATTACAACTTTCCGGAATTGTAGAAATAAACCAACAGCATCTGTTCCATAACCAAAAAGAAAACATAGTCCAGGTCAATACAAAAGATTGGGGGCATATAATGGACAAGGCAGAATGGGAAGAATTGCAGGCATTTCCTGTCACTTTGTTGTCGAATGAAAAACAGCGGATTGATTATTTTCTTTATCAGCAATTACCGAATTCTATGAATAGGATTCTGGCAGTAGAGATAAAAGAAAACCCTGTTCAAAACAATTTCAAATACAGGCTTAAGAAAAAAATGGGCAAAAAAGTTCCGCAATTTTACAGCCTAAAAGAAATCAATGACCAAATCCTGTTGCATATCGTTTCATTTTACCATACAAAACCCTACATTTATCAGGTCAAAGAAGATTTGAAAACTATCATTTTTAAAATAAAAACCTAAACCGGTTCATGTCCCAAAACGGAAATATCAGGCTTTTTTGGTGGAGCGAAATCCAGCTCGCCGGTAAGAAAAAGGAAAACTACGGAGATTCAGTAGGCCATTATTTAGTCGAAAAAATTTCCGGTAGGAAAGCCGTTTGGACACATCCTAAAAAACGTTCATTTTTAGACCGATTTAAAACCGTGTATTTCACAGCGGGAAGTATTCTGACACAAGTGAGTGGAAAATGTGTGGTTTGGGGAAGTGGCATTATCTCAAAAGAATATAAAATAAAAAAAGCCGTATTTTTAGCCGTTCGAGGACCGCAAACACGCAAGCATCTGATAGCACAGGGATATGATGTTCCGGAAATTTACGGAGACCCGGCGCTTTTATTACCGGTATTTTATAATCCGGAAAGGGAGGTGCAATATGATTTGGGGATAATTCCGCATTATGCCGATTTCCAAATCGTTACAGAACTATATAAAGACCATAAGAATGTTCTGATTATAGACTTGATGACCAATGATGTGGAAAGTGTGACCAACCAGATTTTGAAATGCAGAAAAATACTGTCTTCATCGCTACACGGAGTCATAGTAGCCCATGCCTATCAGATTCCGGCAGTTTGGGTAAAGTTTTCCGAAAATGTTTTTGGAGACGGAATCAAATATCAGGACTATTTTGAATCGGTTGGAATTGAAAATTATACGCCGGAATTTCTGACGAAAGCTCAGGACAATAACCAGACAGAATTACTTTTTAGCCAAACAGATTCACTTCCGAAAGCCGAAAAAATCAAAGAATTACAAAATAAGTTGATGGACGTATGTCCTTTTAAATAATAGGTATGGCCAAAGTAATCTTGATATCACAACTCCCATTGCCTTATCCTAAAATAGGAAGCTGGACTACTCTGTATCAGAATTACCTGAATAGCGACCATGCGATTGATTATATCATTTGCGAACAGTCCGACGAACAATTCCAGAATGTGGAATACGGTATCGTCAGTCAGACGCTTACGCTCAAACTCAAGAAAAAATATCAGAAGAATAATTACATCGGTTATATCGAAGCTCTTGAGAAAATAGTAGTATCAGGAGAAAAGTATATCATCCAGATTGTCGATAATTTCGGAATAATCAAACCATTACAGGAATTTTTGGAATCCAAAGGGAAAAGAACCCAATGCTATATTCAATTTTTCTATCATGGTTTTGCTCCTTTTTATGGCAATTTCGAAAGCAGAAGTTTTTATGAGTTTATAGACGAAATGGTTCTTTTAACTCATGACAGCTACAAAGCACACAAAAACTATTATACCATATTGCCTTGCCGCTTTTCTGTATTGCACAATGGGATTGACGAGAACAAATTTTTTAAGGTTTCAACGGAACAGAAACAAAAGTTACGTGAAAAATTAGGACTGACATCAAAAACTGTTTTTATCTGGTGTTCACAGGACCGACCTAAAAAAGGATTAGACCTGATATTAGATGTTTGGAACCGAATTTATGAGAAACATACAGACTGTACTTTGTTGGTAATAGGGGCAAAACGAGATAAAACCTTTGCCGGAGTTTCTTTTTTAGGGAAAATCCCGAATGATGAATTACCCCAATATTATCAGGCAGCAGATGCCTATCTTTTTCCAACCTTATGGCATGAAGGCTTCGGACTAAGCCTGATTGAAGCACTCCATTGTGGCTGCTATAGTATAGCCTCTGCTTTGGGCGGTGTTCCGGAAGTTTTACAGTATGGTAATTTAGGAAGACTGATTGAAAACCCCCATTTTATTGCCGAATGGGTAGATGCGATAGACGAATTTTTGTTGGAGAAGGAGGAATATCCTTCACTTTCCGAAGAACTCTATTCAAAAACAGCGTGGAATAAAGGCATGAACGAAAGAATTGCAGAAGCTAAAAAAAGTTTAGGACGATGAAAACGATAGCCATAATTCCGGCCAGAGGCGGTTCAAAAAGACTACCCGGGAAGAACCTGATGTTGCTCGACAGGCTTCCGTTGATAGCACACAGCATTTTATATGCAAAAGCAAATCCGGATAGTATTGATGCCATTTTTGTAAGTACTGACGACCCTGAAATAAAAAAAACAGCTTTGGAATATGGTGCAGAGGTAATTGATAGGCCGGCGCATTTGGCAGGTGATCACGAACCTACCGTAACAGCTTTAAAACATGTTCTTGAATCTATAAAAACAAGACCTGAAACGGTAATTCTGTTACAGCCTACCAATCCGTTACGTCCGGAAAAATTGCTAAAGCAGGCTATTGAAATCTATAAAAAGGAGAAATGCGAAAGCCTTTTTACGGTAACACGCAGTCACCATAAACTTGGAAAAATAAATAACAATAAATTTGTACCGTTTAATTATAAACCGGGACAACGAAGCCAGGATTTAGAACCGCTCTACTTTGAGAACGGACTGCTCTATATCTGCAAATCCGATTTGATTTTAGAAGATACAATTATCAGCGAAAACGCCTATCCTCTACAGGTAGAACATGTCTTTGCCCAAGTCGATATTGATACGGCTGATGATTTTGATTATGCTGAATACATCTACCAAAAAAATAAATAAAACAGAATACGATATAATGAACCCCTACATAGAAATCGCAGGAAGAAAAATAGGATTGGATTATCCGCCGTTGGTGATAGCCGAAATAGGAATCAATCACGAAGGCTCGCTTGCCGTTGCCAAAGAAATGGTTGATGCGGCACACAGAGCAGGAGCCGAAGTTGTAAAACACCAGACGCATATTGTTGAGGACGAAATGAGCGGAGCAGCCAAAAAGGTTGTTCCGGGAAATGCAACGGTTTCTATTTATGAAATCATGGAACGCTGTGCGCTGAATGAAGCCGAAGAACTGGAGTTAAAAGAATATGTAGAAAGCAAAGGCATGATTTTTATCTCAACGCCTTTTTCGCGGGCTGCGGCAGAACGCTTAAAGAAATTTGATATTCCGGCCTATAAGATAGGTTCGGGAGAATGTAATAATTATCCATTGCTGGAACATATTGCCGGTTTTGGAAAGCCGGTCATATTGAGTACCGGAATGAACACGATTGAAAGTGTCAGAAAAGCCGTTGCTATTTTTGACAGGTACAACATTCCCGTTGCGCTTTTGCATACCACGAATCTATATCCAACACCCATCCATTTGGTGCGTTTTGGAGCGATGACAGAACTGCATCAGGCTTTTCCGGATAAAGTTTTCGGGTTGAGTGACCATACGCTAAATAATAACGCCTGCCTGGGAGCTGTGGCTCTGGGAGCTTCTATTTTAGAGCGGCATTTTACAGACCACATGAATCGTACAGGGCCGGATATTGTTTGCAGTATGGATGAAACAGCCTGTAAAGAATTGATTGCAGGCAGCAATGAAATCTGGCAAATGCGAGGTGGAAGCAAAGAACCCGCAAAAGAGGAACAGGTAACGATTGATTTTGCTTTTGCTACAGTATGTTCTATCAAACCAATTGCAGCAGGAGAAGTTTTTACCAAAGAAAATATCTGGGTAAAACGTCCGGGAACCGGAAAAATACTCGCAGAACACTTTAATAATATTTTGGGTAAAAAAGCAACAAGAGCTATCGGGAACGATGAACAGCTAGTTTGGAATGATATTGAGTAAGCCGTGAAAAAAATACTTTTTCTTACAGGAACCCGGGCTGATTTCGGGAAGATAAAATCGTTAATCCAGATATTGGAAAAAGACCAGGATTTTGTGCCCTATATCGCTGTAACAGGAATGCACCTGCAACAGGAATATGGCTATACGCTTATTGAAATTGAACGTTGTGGTTTTGAAAATATCCATACGTTTTCGAATCATACCCACGAAACAACGATGGATTTGACGCTGGCAAAAACAATAGAAGGTTTGTCTGCTTACGTCAAAGAATGCCAACCAGACCTGATTATTGTTCATGGCGATAGGGTAGAGACTTTGGCCGGAGCCATTGTAGGTTCGCTCAATAATATTCTGGTAGCACATATTGAAGGCGGAGAAATTTCAGGAACTGTCGATGAGCTGATTCGTCATAGCGTGAGCAAGCTGTGCCATATCCATTTTGTGTCTAACGAACAGGCTGCCAAAAGGCTGATTCAGATGGGGGAATTGTCTTCTTCCATCTTTACCATCGGTTCTCCGGATGTCGATATTATGTTTTCTGAAAATCTTCCTGATTTGGAAACCGCAAAAACATATTACGATATTGGATTTGACAATTTTGCTATTGCCATGTTCCATCCCGTAACAACGGAAGCAAAATACATGATGGAATATGCCGCTAATTTCACACAAGCCTTGCTCAATGACAATCATAATTATGTAGTTATTTATCCAAATAATGATTTGGGCAGCAAAGCAATATTGGATGCCTATCAGCAATTAAAAGACAATCCGAGGTTCAGGATATTTCCTTCGCTTCGATTTGAATATTTCCTGACCTTGCTGAAAAATGCGCAATTCATTATAGGCAACAGTAGTGCGGGAATCCGGGAAGCTCCGTATTATGGCATTCCGATTATCAATATCGGAACTCGTCAGCAAAACAGGGCCGTACATTCTGAAATTATCAATGCAGATTATAGTGTTGAAGCTATAAATGATGCATTAAAGACAATCGACAGTCATACTGTCAATGCAGAAAAGGAAGATTTTGGTGCCGGAAACAGTGCCGGATTATTCCTCAATTCATTAAAAAATCAGGATATTTGGCAGCTGAATCATCAGAAGCAATTTAGGGATATTGATGCACAATAAAAAAATCTTCATATTACTGCCGGACGGCATTGGCCTACGCAATTTTGCGTATTCTCATTTCCATGAATTAGGACAAAAAGAAGGATTTGAACCGGTTTTCTGGAACAATACATCTTTTGATTTGAAAACATTGGGCTATGAAGAAGTGAAAATTCACAGGGCTAAAACACATCCGCTGACTGATATTTATAAAAATGCCCGAAAACACATTGAACTAAACCTGAACATCCAAAAAAGTGGTGATTCGGTTTACGATGCCTATCGTTTTCCATTTTCATATAAAAACCTGAAAAGCTCTCTAAAGAGTATGGCCACTCGCGTAATTATTGCGGTCCACTCATCAGGAAAAGGATTGGAAAAAGTTCGGGAAAAGATTCAACAGCAGGAACGAAAAACTGATTTTTATCGGGATTCTTTAGCCACATTGCAAAAGGAAAAACCGGCCATGGTTTTCTGTACGAATCAGCGTCCGGTTCTGGCCATTGCGCCACTTCTGGCAGCCCGTGATTTAGGAATCCCAACGGCTTCTTTTATTTTTTCATGGGACAATCTTCCAAAAGCGACTATGGTTGTTGAAACCGATTACTATTTTGTATGGAGCGACCATATGAAAAAGGAACTGCTTTATTATTATGACTACATACATCCGGAACAGGTTTTTGTAACGGGCACACCGCAATTTGAATCCCATGCCAACAAAGCGACTATTCAGTCAAAACAGGCTTTTTTTGAAGCAAATGGCTTGGATAGTGCCAAAAAATACATTTGCTTTTCGGGAGATGATATTACGACTTCTCCTGATGACCAACAATATCTGGCAGACACGGCAAAAGCGGTCCGTGCATTAAATGCCAAAGGGTATAACTTAGGAATCCTGTTCCGTCGTTGCCCAGTCGATTTCTCTTCGCGTTACGATTCGGTATTGGAAACCAATAAAGATTTGATTGTCAATCTGCCACCATTGTGGAAAAAGATTGGGGAAGGCTGGAATACTATTCTGCCTACCCGGGAAGATGTGGTCTTGCAGCAGAACACGATTTTCCATACAGAAATGGTTGTCAATCTGGGTTCTTCAATGGTTTTTGACTATGTGTGCTATGATAAGCCTTGCTGTTTCGTAAACTATGATACCGATCGTACGATAGGAAGCAACTCATCAGTCAAAAAGATTTATAACTACGTCCATTTTCGTTCCATGCCGCATAAAAATGCCGTAATCTGGCTCGATTCTCCTGAGGAAATAGCTGACCGTATTGAAACTGGCTTGCTAAATCCGGAATCGAATGTCGCTGCGGCAAAAGAATGGTTTCAAGTAATTAACGAACAACCCATTCAGGATGCTTCGGCACGCATTTGGGAAGCCATACGCAACATAATCCGCTAGAATATGTTCTTCAATTCCCTGTCGTTTGCGGTCTTTCTTCCTGTAGTTTTTTGTCTTTATTGGTTTGTATTCAAGACATCCAAAAAGGCACAAAATGCATTGCTGATTATAGCAAGCTACTATTTTTATTCGTGTTGGGACTGGAGATTTTTATTCCTATTAATTTTTTCGACAGGACTGGATTATTTTACGGCATTAAAAATAGAAAACAGCCAATCTAAAGCGAGTAGAAAAACCTGGTTTTGGATTAGCGTTGGCGTAAATCTCGGATTTCTTGGCGTATTCAAATACTATGATTTTTTTGCAGTTTCCTTTTCAGAATTGTTGAAAGGATTTGGTTTGCAGGCCAATCCGTTACTTCTCAAATTGGTTTTACCCGTTGGAATTTCATTTTATACCTTTCACGGACTTTCATATATCATTGATATTTACAAAGAGCGTATTCGTGCCGAACGGAATTTTATTGACTATGCACTTTTTGTAAGCTATTTTCCATTACTGGTAGCCGGACCAATTGAAAGGGCAACGCATCTTTTGCCCCAGGTAAAAGTCAAACGAAATTTTGACTATCAGCAGGCGAAGGAAGGACTGCATCAGATTTTATGGGGATTGGTCAAAAAAATAGTCATTGCAGATAGTTGTGCCCAATATGCCAATGCTGTTTTTGACAATTATGAAAACATGAACAGCCTGTCACTTATGTTGGGAGCAGTTTATTTTGCCTTTCAGATTTATGGTGACTTTTCGGGTTATTCCGATATTGCTTTAGGAACTTCTAAACTTTTTGGTATCAACTTGCTCAAAAACTTTGATTACCCTTATTTTTCAAGGGATATTGCAGAATTCTGGCGGCGGTGGCATATTTCGCTTTCATCCTGGTTTCGGGATTATCTTTATATTCCATTAGGAGGTAGTAAAGGCGGAACGTGGATGAAAATCAGGAATACATTTATCATCTTTTTGGTAAGCGGCTTTTGGCATGGTGCCAACTGGACTTTTCTGGTATGGGGATTCTTAAATGCATTGTATTTCCTTCCGTTGCTCCTAAGTAAGAAAAACAGAATACATACCGGAAATATTGAAAATGTAAATCCGGTTCAGGCACTCAAACTGATTCCTCAAATCGGACTGACGTTTCTATTAACGTGTTTTGCATGGATATTTTTTAGAGCACCAACAATCACCGAAGCATTCGGATACATACAGAGAATGTTTACCAACTTGAAATTCAAAAGCCAGTATTTTAGCATAGAACGCTATAATTATGAACTGCTGCTCATGATTTTGTTGTTTGTTGGTTTTGAATGGTTCAACCGCTATAAAGTAGAACCAATTTCCGGACGATACAGCTATCTGAAAATTGCTTTAGCCATTGCGGTTTTATTGTTGTTTGGAGTGTATAGCGAGTATAAAAGTTTTATTTATTTCCAATTCTGATGAAAAGATTTCTGCTCCATCTGCTTAAGGTTTTTGTCGGTTTTATAGCCGTAATCTATCTGTTGGATTATGCTTTCACGGCTGGATATGTAAACAGCAAACCCAGAAATAAAATAGCATTGGCCTATACCGGAAAACCACAGGACTACGATGTGATTTTCTTAGGTTCGTCGAGAGCCAACAACCATTTTGTTCCGCAATTGTTTATCGATAAAGGCTATTCGGCTTATAATTTCGGAATGAGTGGTTCCCGATTGGAAGAGAGTGCTTTGTTACTGGAACTTTTATTGGCAAAAGGAACAAAAATTAAAAACCTTGTCGTTGAGGTAGACCTGAATATCAATTCCAACGGATTTTCTGAAGGTACCCGCGCTTATTTCTATCCTTATTTGAAAGAGTCGGTTCAGATTAGAGACTATTATAAAAATATAGAAGATTTTGACCAATTGTATTACCTGCCATTTTACCGCTATCTAAAATATGATGCTAAAATAGGAAGCAGGGAATTATTTTTTACGATAGCGGAAAGACCATCAAAATCCTTGCAACGTCATGGTTTTTATCCATTAAAAGGCGAAGGAAAAAACATGAAGTATGACCTTTCAAAATACAGTCCGAAGCGAAATACGGCTTATGAAAGGATTAAAAAAATCTGCAGGGAAAATAACATACGATTGATTGCTGTAACAACACCCATGTGCGAGAATGTAAAAAATGCTGCATATTTTGAAGATGTTGTCAAATTATATCCGGAAGTTCATAATTTTGAAGCTGTAGTAACCAGCGATGATTATTTTTCTTCCTGCGGACATATGAACGAAAAAGGAGCTACTATCTTTACGCAGTTTCTTTTGGATAAATTTTTTCAATAATGCACATAGCTTTTCTAACACCGGAATATCCTCATGAAAAGGTTCGCCATGCTGCCGGAATCGGAACCAGCATCAAAAATCTTGTTTTGGCTCTGCATAAAGAAGGAATCAAGGTTTCGGTTTTTGTGTATTCCCAAAAGACAAATGAAATCCTGGAAGAAGACGGCATAAAAATTCATCTGATACAACATAAAAAATATAAAGCTTTTGGTTGGTATTTTTATAGAAAGCACCTCCAGAATTATCTTAATCGTTACATTACAAAAGATAAGATTGATTTGGTAGAAGCTCCGGACTGGACAGGAATTACAGCCTTTATGAATCTGAATGCACCTTTGGTCATCCGTTTTCATGGCAGCGATGCCTATTTCTGCCATTTGGAAAACCGAAAACAGAAGCGTAAAAACTTTTGGTTTGAAAAACTCGGATTGGAAAAGGCAAAAGTTTATATCGCGCCAACACAATTTGCGGGCAATCTTACAAAAGAGATTTTTAAAATCAAGGGCAAACTTATTCAAACTTTGCATTACGGAATCCAGCTTTCAGATTTTTCAAATGAAACGCCGGAGGATTTTGAACCCGGTCTGATTTTATATATCGGGACTATTATCAGGAAAAAAGGCGTGTTGGAACTTCCTGCTATTCTGGAAAAAGTTGTTGTAAAAAATCCGGAAGCACATCTTTTATTAATCGGTTCTGATTCGTATGATTTACAAACACAATCATCATCAACCTGGCAATTGTTGCATTCCATGTTAAATGAAACGCTAAAAGAGAAAGTCAGTTATTTGGGAAGAGTGCCTTATAATGAGATTCGGGAACATATCCAAAAGGCCAATGTATGCGTATTCCCGACTTTTGCCGAAACTCTGGGTATGGTAACGATAGAATGTATGGCCATGCAAAAGGCTGTTGTGAATAGTAATATCGGCTGGGCAAAAGAATTGATTGTTGATGGAGAAAGCGGTTTTTTGGTACATCCAAAAGACCATACAGTATATGCTGAAAAAATAAACAAACTGATTACCGATAAAAATCAGGTGTTGCAACTTGGCAAAAATGCCAGGACACGTGTGGAGCATGTTTTTGACATACGAAAAACAGTCCTGCAAAATATTGAATTCTATAAGCAGCAGTTATGATTATTCTCTACCACCAAAATAATGCAGTAACACAGGTCTGGAACGATATTTTACAGGAAGACGTTCCGGTTCGTCTGGCTTCCATTGCAGATACGCTGTTTGAAGTAGCACATGCGTTTCCTGAATCGCTGTTGTTTTGGTGTCATGAATCACAACGCAATTATTTTAATAAGGATAGTGATAGTATTGCTGCTATTTTCCATCATAAAAAAATAATGGCTTTTTACAATCCGGTAAAAGAAAACTATTTTCCGGATACTATCGGATATGTAGACGAAAGCCTTTTTGCCAATCCAAACAAGAATGAAAAGTTCGCAACCTGGTTTGCCAGTGCTGCCATAGGCGGAATAGCTAGTGAAGTGCTTTTGTGTTTGGAAAAAGAAATTGTGCATGATAAGGATTTCAATTATTTCCTGCATTCTTTAGCGAAGCTATGGATGCCACACGGACTTTTGTGTTACTCGGAACCCCGATTGCTTTTGCATTCCAATACAGACTATAAAACTCCAAAAGCGACTGCAAAAACTGTTTTCAAATTTGTACGTCAACATTACAAGTTCCGGTGGTTGTTTCTTTTACGGCTTAATTACGTCTTGCACCAAAAATCGGGTCATTCAAAAGCCTTTTTTCAAAGCTTATTTTATAGTAAAAGAAAAACAGACGGCAAGGCTTTAGATACTCTTGTGGTTCAATCTTCAAGAAAAATTATAAACAAAGCAACGGTTGATGTTGTGATACCAACTATTGGAAGGGAACAATATCTGCATACGTTTCTATCTGATTTGGCAGTTCAAACCCAATTGCCCCAAAAAGTTATTATTGTAGAGCAGAACCCTGCTGAAGGAAGCCAAAGCAATCTGGATTTTTTGAAAAATACTTCCTGGCCTTTTGCCATTTCGCATGCGTTCACCCATCAGGCAGGAGCCTGCAATGCCCGTAATATTGCCCTGACGCAAATTGAAAGTGAATGGGTTTTCTTTGCGGATGATGACATTCGCATTGGTGAAGACTTTTTGGAAACGGCTTTCAGTCAGATTACCAAATACGGAAATGAAGCCAATACGCTTAGCTGTTTGCAGCTAAATGAAAAAACCGTATTCGATACTGTGTTTCAATGGAAAACATTTGGTTCCGGTTGCAGTATCGTAAAAGCCGAAATGCTAAAGGGACTCCAATTTGACCTCAGTTTTGAATTTGGTTTTGGTGAAGATGCCGATTTCGGAATGCAACTTCGAAATAAAGGATATGATGTATTGTACTTTCCTTTTCCCCAAATACTACACTTAAAAGCTCCAATAGGCGGTTTTCGTACCAAACCTGAATTGGCTTGGAAACATGAGAAATTACAGCCAAAACCATCACCTACAGTGATGCTTTACAGATTATTGCATCAATCAAAAACACAACTGCAAGGTTATAAAACGGTTTCTTTTTTTAAATTTTACAAACACCAGCCTATCCGGAATCCATTTCGCTATTATAAAAACTTCAAAGCAAAGTGGGCAGTAAGCCTTTTTTGGGCTAATAAAATTAAAAACAGCTAAGTTATTTACCTGATTTATTCTGGAAAATCGACTCTTAAACATTATCTCTAAGAGTATAGAGAAATAATTTAGAGTAGAATAGGTCTTTGTTATATAAAAAAATAATATCTTTGTAGCTAAGACATTTATTTACTAAGATAAATTGATATGAACGATTTACTCCAACAATTCAGACTGGCGAGCCGACAATATTCTGACGCTTCGATTTTTATGCATGAAGCAATTGCCCGCAAAGCAGGCCTGGCAGGTTCTGATCATAAATACCTGGGACTTATTCTACAACATAAAGAATTGACAGCAGGTGAACTTTCTAAATTGACAGGATTGACTACCGGTGCTGTTACCGGACTAATTGACCGACTGGAGAAAAAAAAGCTTCTGAAAAGAAAATTTAGCAGAGACGATAGAAGAAAAGTAATCATCGTACCTGATGAAGAAAATGCCATGAAATTATTACAGCCACTTTTTGAGGAACTCCAACAAAAAACTACAGCATTGATTACTTCTTTTTCATCCTCGGAAATGGAATCCATAAAACGATATTTTTCGGAAGCCACTATCATAATGAAAGAAGTAACCGATTCGATGAATCCTAAATCAGACGATTAAAATGGAAAATATTACGACAAGCTACCTGTCAAGAGCAGAGCTATGGCTCTGTATTACGACCCTTATTTATTTTATGATGAACGGGGCACAAATTTTTGAAACATTACTTTTTGTTCCAAAATGGACAGTTTCGCCACCGGATAATTTTAAACTCTTATTAGACGGACAGGGGAGCAGTCTGAAAATTTTCTGGATAGTGTTCCATTCCCTGCATGAAATTACTTTTTTGCTGGCGTTGTATTTCTGTTGGAAAATCGACCCGATACGGAATTGGCTTTTAGTTTTGCTTGCCATCCACATCGCTGTCAGGATTTGGACACTTTCTTATTTTGCACCTGCAATTATCGATTTCCAAAAAATGGCAATTGCATCCAATGGAACTAAAGATTTGCTCAGCAGGGTCAAATTTTGGCAGACGCTCAACTATATACGGGTTTTTATTTTTGTAGCCGTCTCGTTAGGAATGATACCGTTATGTATCCGATTGTTTAATATGCGGCATTAGATAATTATATAACCTTGTGATTGAAATGTCCATTTTTTAGAAACAGGGCTTTTTATTTCTTCAGGAGTGGCACAGGCTTTTAGAAAAATCCAAGGTTAATTGACAGTGTTAGAAAGTTCGATAAAATCATTGTGTTCTGGAAACAAATATTTTTTTTGTTTCACATCGTCAGTTTCAACTTTAAAACCAGATTTGAATGTAATTGGCAACGGCAATTCTCTTGATAGCGACCAGGCGGTAAGCCATTTTTTTTTAGGATATCTGAGGAGATTTTTTTCATAGGTGGTTTTATCATTTTCTCTGTCCATCAACAATTTCATCATAATCGTATATATCATCCGTATTATATATTTTTCCCATATAATGCGTTGTTCCGTGTTTTCTTCTGATTCTTTCTGCATAAACTATTCCCAGAATAATTCCAATAATAGAGATTAAGACAGAAATCCAAAGTAATTCTTCATTAGAAAAATAAATGGCTAAGGCGATAAAAAGAAAAATGATAAAGGGTGAAAGAAAAATTTTTACCCAATAGATTATTTCAAATAGTTTATTCATGAGTTTGATTGTTAAATATCTGATTTTAATGTTTATCGTGATTGTGCTCAAAATGGTATTTCATTAGGAATAATTATAAAAATACCAAGCAGTACCACTATACATTATTAGATTAAAAAGTAAATAAAAAAAATTAAGCTTTGAACCAAATAACCTATTCAAAATCATCAGCATAATAAAGAAATGTAAAAAGAGAGTTGCAAGGTAAAAAATCCATATTTCTTTTTGATAATTGGAGCTACTTGCATATCCGAGCATAAAACAGATAACAAACCAGGTAGTTAGCATAATAAGAAATGTTACTATGCTTATTGAGATAAATTTTATTTTTTCCATTTTTCCATACCGTATTACAGTACATACTAATGTTTGTTACAAACCTAGGCGTTTTCCAAAATCTTTCGCTACAGAAATCTGTAAAAATGGTTAAAATTTTTAAATCAACTGAATTTAGGATTGTTTTTAAGATGACTACATCAGTTTATTATTTGAATGGAAACAAATGACTCCTAAATTTCTATATTTGTTCTGTCTCAACCACATCTTATGAAATTCTCGCTGATTATCTGTACTTATAAAAGAGCCACTCCTTTGCGGACTCTTTTGGAATCCGTGCAGCTACAAACGGTGTACCCTGATGAGATTTTGGTTGTGGACGGCAGTCCGGACGATTTTACAAAAGCAGTTTTAGAAGAAAAACATTTCAAAGGACTTTCTTATTTTAAAGTTAACGAACAAGCCCGCGGACTTACACGACAACGAAATTTCGGAATTAACAGGCTAATGCAGGAAACGGAAATTGTTTGTTTTTTAGACGATGATACCGTTTTGGAGCCTACTTATTTCGCAGAAATTCTATCGGTTTATAAACTACATCCTCAAGCTTTAGGCGTGGGTGGCTACATCACTAACGAAACAACATGGCAGCAAACTCCGGCTGGATATAAAGCGAAGACTAATGAATTTGTGTATGACGGCTGGAAACGCAAAGACGGCTCCCGTTTTGTAGCCCGAAAGAAATTAGGACTTGACAGCAATGTGGCGCCTGGTTTTGCTCCGGAATATTCTCATGGCAGAAGCATAGGCTTTTTGCCACCATCAGGAAAAATTTATGAAGTACAGCAACTAATGGGCGGTGTTTCCTCATTCAGAAAAGAGGTTTTTGACAGGCTTCGGTTTTCTACTTATTTTGAAGGTTATGGTTTATACGAAGATGCCGATTTTACATTACGACTTTCCAACCTAGGTAAATTATATATCAACACGAACGCCAAATTAGCGCATTATCACGATGCGTCAGGACGGCCAAATAAATATGCTTACGGAAAAATGGTAGTGCGTAACGGCTGGTATGTATGGAGGTCTAAATACCCGAAACCATCTGGTAAAGCCAAATTAAAATGGCATAGCATTACACTGTTGCTAACCCTAATCCGTTATGGCAACGTATTTACTTCCTCGCAAAAAAAGCAAGCCTTTACAGAAGCAGTAGGAAGAACGGTAGGCTGGTGGAGCCTGCTTTTTAGCAAACCTAAACAGAAACTGTCATGAAGTTTGCCATCATCACCCACGTACCGCACATAAAAGAAAATAGCAAGCTTTATGCCTATGCGCCCTATGTGCGGGAAATGAATCTGTGGATAGAGAATGTAGATGAAGTACTTTTGGTGGCCCCAACAGCAGATTTACAGCCAAATGCTATTCACTTGTCCTATGAAAAAGAAGTCCGGTTTATGGAAATTCCGGGTTTTAATGCCATTGGGTTGAAGGCGAAAATTTCAGCTTTGTTTAAAATGCCCAAACTGATAGCCGTTATTTATAGAGCGATGCGTGAAGCCGACCATATCCATCTTCGATGTCCGGGCAATGTAGGCTTGTTGGGTTGTTTTGTACAGATTCTTTTTCCAAAGAAACCCAAGACTGCAAAATACGCCGGCAATTGGGATTCTGAATCACAACAGCCGTTTAGCTATAAATTCCAACGATGGATTTTAAGCAATACATTTCTGACCAGAAACATGCAGGTATTGGTGTATGGAAACTGGCCCAATCAGACAAAAAATATCCGACCTTTTTTTACGGCTACTTATAGTGAACAGGATAAAAAAGACGTATCATCACGGACTTTAGATGGAAAAATAAAATTACTTTTTGTCGGAACATTGGCACAGGGAAAAAGGCCCCTTTATGCCATACAACTGGCAGAAAATTTAATCAATAAAGGATTTGATATACAACTGGAACTTTTTGGAGATGGTCCGGAAAGAGATAAATTACAGGAATACATCATTAAAAATAATCTTCAAAACCCGGTTTTGCTGAAAGGCAACCAAACCAAAGAAAGTTTACAACAGGCCTATGAAGAAAGTCATTTTTTAATGTTACCTTCCAAAAGTGAAGGCTGGCCAAAAGTAGTGGCAGAAGCTATGTTCTGGGGTTGCGTTCCGGTTTCTGGCCGGGTTTCCTGCGTTCCGGATATGCTCGATTATGGCACAAGAGGAGTATTATTGGAAATGAATTTGGAACAGGATAGTGAAAATATAGCTGCTTTACTAAAAGCGCCGGAAGAATATAAAAACAAAGCCGAAAAAGCGATGCTTTGGTCCAGAAGATATACGTTGGATTATTTTGAAAGTGAAATTAAAAGTTTTTTAAAAAATAAATGAGAGTCCTGCAACTAATCGATTCGTTAGAAGCCGGTGGGGCCGAACGTATGGCGGTTAACTATGCCAATGGTCTCGCCAACAGGATAGCATTTTCGGCACTTGCCGTTACACGCAAGCAAGGCATTTTGAAAGAACAGTTAGATAAAGCTGTTTTGTATACTTTTTTGGAAAGGAAACGGACTATTGATTTCAAGGCTGTTTCCAGATTAAAACGCTTTGTGAAAGATAATAGTATAGACATCATACATGCTCATGGCACTTCCTATTTTATAGCAGCAATGCTCAAGATAGCCTATCCGAAAATAAAAATTGTATGGCACGACCACCACGGCGGAAGAAGTACTCAAAAAGGATATAAGAATGCTGTTTTGAAAATGGCTTCCCGCTTTTTTGATACTGTAATGGTCGTGAATCAGGAATTAAAAGCCTGGGCCGAACGTAATCTGGCAGTGGCTAAAGTAACATATCTTCCAAATTTTGCTGTGCGTGACAAGGTTGAGGAAAAGCAAACCACATTAAAAGGAACTGACGGTAAGAGAATCGTCTGCCTGTCAAATCTTAGATATCCAAAAAACCATGCTTTGCTTTTGGAAGCTTTTCGGGATTCCGGACTCCATAAAAAAGAATGGTCCCTGCATCTTATTGGTAAAGATTCTCAGGATGACTATTCTTCATTTTTGAAACGTTTTATAAGCGACAATCGTCTCGACGATAGTATTTTTATTTACGGCAGCTGTTCGGATATCAGCAATGTATTGGAACAGGGAACTATAGGCGTCCTGGCCTCTGTCTTTGAAGGTTTTCCTGTGACATTACTGGAATATGGAATGGCAGGTTTGGCAGTAGTTTCTACTAATGTTGGTTATTGTGGCGAAATCATACAAAACGAAAAAACAGGACTTTCTTTTACTCCATCAGATGTGGAAATGCTGACTGCACAACTGAAACGAATGACAGACGACGAACAGTTGAGAAAATCCGTGTCAGAAGCCTTAAAAACAACAATAAGAGAAAGCTATTCTGAAGAAATTGTGATGAATGCCTTAATATTGCAATATCAAAACATTTTAAATGCAAAACAAAAGTAGACAGATTACCTATATCGGGCTTGTCTTATTGCATATTGCGATTGGCTTTGCAATATACTTGTTTCCGTTACTATCCAAGGTATACGGTTTGCTTACGTTGCTGATTGGTGTTGGCATTGTGATGAAGACTTCAAATAAGCACAATGAAGTATTATATATTTCGGCTTATATAGCCGGAAGCGAGGTTTTACTGCGAATGACAGGAGGAAATTTCCTGAATGAATTTTCCAAATATGGCGTAATGCTGTTTATGCTTATGGGAATTTTTTACAGTAGTTTTTCCAAAAATTCTATTCCGTATTGGATATACCTTTTGCTTTTGGTTCCCGGTGTGGTAATTTCTACCGTAACCCTGGATATCAGTACCGATGTAAGAAAGGCGATAACTTTTAATATTGTAGGCCCGGTTTGTCTGGGTCTCTGTTCGATTTATGCCTACAGGCGCAAAATTTCGTTTGCCGAACTTTCGAATGTTTTGCTGGCTGCGGTTTTGCCCATCTTGTCTACGGCCTGTTACCTGTTTATTTATTCTCCGGATGTTAAGGATGTAGTGACCGGTACATCCTCCAACTTTGAAACTTCCGGAGGTTTTGGACCTAATCAGGTTTCTACTATTCTCGGACTTGGGTTTTTTATCTTTTTTTCGAGGATGCTCCTCAATTCTTCCAACAAGAGATACCTGCTAATCAATTTGTTTTTTGCACTTGTGCTCACTTTTAGGGCAATAGTTACTTTCTCCAGAGGAGGAGTAATTACGGGGCTGGTCATGATTGTTGTGCTTTTTGGAGCATTGTATACGATGGCCAATTTGCAGACCAAAATGAAATTGAATGTAGTGGTTATTCTGACTGTTCTGGCAGGAATCGGGGTTTGGGGCTATAGTTCCTTACAGACGAGCGGATTGATTGAGAAACGCTATGCCAATCAGGATGCAGCCGGACGTGAAAAGGAAGACCGATTGGGAGGAAGGGAACAAATTGCATCAACCGAACTGCAGATGTTTCTTGAAAATCCGATATTGGGAATAGGGGTTGGGAAAAACAAGGAATACCGGGAAGAAATTACAGGTATTCGTGCAGCATCACATAACGAACTGACCCGTATGCTGGCAGAACATGGCACTTTGGGTATTTTTTCAATACTGATTTTATTTTTTACACCACTGGTTTTGTATGTAGACAACAGGCATCATTTCTACCTGCTGTCGTTTTTTGTGTTTTGGTTCCTGACCATTAACCATGCTGCCATGCGACTCGTGGCTCCTGCTTTTATTTATTCGCTAACCTTACTCAAAGTATATTCTATTGAAAAACCTGCTGTACATAGGGAATAAATTATCACAACATGGTTTTTCGGTGACTTCAATCGAAACTTTGGGACCGCTTTTGGAAGGTGAGGGCTATACGCTTTTTTATGCTTCTTCCAAAAAGAATAAGGCATTACGGCTGCTCGATATGGTATGGAGCACACTACGGTTAAGGAATAAAATTGATTATCTGCTCATCGATACCTACAGTACCTCCAATTTTTGGTATGCTTTGTTGGTCAGTCAGTTGGCTCGATTATTAAAGATAAAGTATATTCCGATGTTGCGGGGTGGTGACTTGCCGGGCAGGCTATCCAAAAATCCGGCATTATGTGCTATGATTTTTAATCATGCCTATAAAAATATTGCTCCTTCGGGCTATCTTTTGGAACATTTCCAGAAAAAAGGCATTCAAAACATGACCTATATTCCCAATACGCTCGATATGAGCAATTATAATTTTCTGAAACGGGAAATAATACAGCCCAAACTTTTATGGGTAAGGTCATTTGCAGCCATTTATAATCCGTTTATGGCTGTTGAGGTATTCCGTGAAATTAAAAAACAATTTCCTGAAGCATCGCTCTGCATGGTTGGGCCTGAAAAAGATGGAATGCTGGCAAAAACCAAAGAATTGGCATTGAAATATAACCTGGACGTGAATTTCACAGGGAAACTTTCCAAAACCGATTGGATTCGTTTATCTGAGAATTACAATATTTTTATCAATACTACCCATTTTGACAATACACCGGTGAGTGTAATGGAAGCCATGGCTTTAGGTTTGCCTGTGGTGAGTACAAACGTTGGAGGAATTCCTTTTCTGTTGGATGACAAAAAAACAGCTCTTTTAGTAGATGACGGAAATACGGAAGCCATGATTAAAGCCGTAAAAAAGATAACTGAAAATAAGAACCTTGCAGAAGATTTGGCGCAAAACTCCAGAGCAAAAGCCGAAAGTTTTGACTGGCAGCAGGTGAAGTCACTATGGAATAAAATTTTGTGTTAGCGATAGATTTGATATTACTAAAATAATGTTAAATTGCAATGCCCAAATCTACCATAGATGTTCTCATTTAAGAAAATACATTTTGAAATCTCGGAGCGCAAATTGCTTTTGCGGTTATTTGATGTATTGACGGTTATTTTGGCATTATACATAGTAGGACTGCTTTTCAAATTTGATTATTTCAGTATTTCCAAAGCTAATTTTTACTGGACGATTGTTTTAGGAATTTATCTGAATATTCTGGGAACCGTCTTTGAAATGTATAATCTGCAGACAGCCAGTAATCAGTATCAGATTATCAAAAGTATACTGCTCACTTCTTCCACGACAGTATTATTCTTTCTTCTGACACCTATTTTTACGCCAGTACTTCCATCCAACAGATTACAAATCATTTATTTTTTCCTGGCAATTACATTGGCCTTATTTGCATGGCGTATTTTTTATCAGGCATTTCTGGCTTCTCATCGTTTTTTGAAGCGGGTCGTTATGGTGTGCGACAAAAACCAGTTGGAAGAATTGGTAGCCTCGTTAGAAAAAGTAGACCCGCATTATAAAATACTGGGTTTCATCAATACAGATTCCAAAGGTGATACTGTGTCGAACCACGTTGGCGTGGCCAATATCGAAATTGCCGACCTGAATGGTTTTATAAGAAAAAATGGCGTGTCGGAAATCGTTATTGCCTCGCAAAAAACAGACGGTATAACGGTTGATTTATATAACCGTCTTTTGGCTCTTTTGGAGCAGGGATTTGTTATTCGTGAATATACGCAGGTTTATGAAAATATTACACAGCGTATTCCGGTTCAGTATGTAGACAGGGATTTTTACAGGTATTTTCCGTTTAGCCGAAGCAATCATAACAAACTTTACCTATTGCTGGCCCGACTTATTGAAATCCTGATTTCATTAGTTGGAATAGCTATTGGATTGTATCTGTTGCCGTTTATTTACGTCGCTAATTTTATCGGAAACAAAGGTCCGCTGTTTTATGTTCAGGAAAGAGTAGGGAAGAACGGAAAGATATTCCGTATTTATAAATTCAGGACAATGGTAAAAAATGCAGAGACGGATAAGGCTGTTTTTGCTACACAAAATGATAACAGGATTACCTTTTTCGGCAAATTTTTAAGGAAGTCAAGAATAGATGAATTTCCGCAGTTTATCAATGTGCTCAAAGGCGACATGGCAGTTATCGGGCCAAGACCGGAACGTCCGTTTTTTGTAGAGCAGATAGCCAACCAAATGCCGTTTTATCAAACCCGTCACGTCATCAAACCCGGACTAACAGGTTGGGCGCAGGTTAATTATTCCTATGGCGATTCCATCAAGGACAGCCTCATTAAACTGCAATATGACCTGTATTATATCAAACACAGAAGTATTTTTCTGGACATCAACATTACCATCAAAACTATCAGCACGATTCTGTTCTATCGTGGGCAATAGCTAAGCTTTAGCAATTTTTGTCTTTTTGTTTTTTCTGGCAAGTTTCGCAAGAATTACCGTAGAAGTAATCAATATAGGCATAAATAACAGCAGTTGTGCCTTATTGAAAATAACAATCAGATAAACAGCAATACAGGCTAGATTGAACAGGGCAAGATTGGATATCCACTTGCGGTTTTTCTTTTTGAAAAAGTAAACCAAAAACAGCAACGACGGATTAAACAAAAGTACATTATAATTCCAACGGACTTCTTCGTGTAGCGAATAAAAACCTACTGATGAAAGGAATAAACCTAATAATCCTAAAATAGTAAAGTAAGTAAGATAAACGGTATTGTTTTTTAATACGATTACCAAAAGTACCAAAGCTGAAAAAACGTAGATATTATTCCAGTAGGAAACTGTCTTTACAGGCTTGGCTTCAAAAATGGTCTTGGTTTCTGTAACCAAAGGTCTGCCATTATAAACAGTAGTTTTCAAAACATCCATTAATTCCAGCGGAAGAAATAATACTTCAGCTTTTTTATCGGTTTTTGGTCCAAAAATGATATTAACGCCTAGCTTCTGGAAAAAGTTACTGCTCAGATAAGGATTGAGTATTTCTCTGTAAGTTACTGTCACCGGTTTTTTTGTTGTAATGATTTTTCCGCCAAGCACATCATTTACCTTGTCAATAACCATAGTGGTACAGTTCTTATCGATAAATTTATAAGTATAAAAACGTTCGTCAGAATAAAGATTCTTATTCAGCTCATCAAGCAATTTCTGTTTCTGGATTTTGCTCAGATTGAGTTCCTGCTCATAAATAGAACGGTTTTCTTCCCTGTAGTTATATTCAAAGTCACGATATTGGTTGGTTGCCACAAAATATTGCAGGTCGCCTTTTACAAATTTGGCCAAAAAATAAGGCGTATTGAAATCAAAATAGCCAAAATTATAAACCACATCCAATCCGCGCTGTTCGTCTAAAACACGTAAGCCGGTATGTCCGTAAAGAGTGTGTGATTCGTTGGCAGTACCAATGGTCAGGATGCTTACTTTTGAAGAATCGGATAATATGGCACTTTGTGAAAAGCTTTTAGATAGCGGAAACACCAGCAATAACAAAAGAAGTAAGAGTCTGAATCTTGACATAGGATAAAATTAAAGCACAAATATCCGTAAAACTACTAAATATTTTCATGCCGGAACTATGTGAAAATTATCTCCTGAAGATACCCAGATCTACTTTTACCGAAAAGATGTTAGAATACAAAGCTACACTCTGGTCGCCAATGTCGGTCAGCGCATAATCTACCTGAATACCTTTGTATTTGAATCCAAGTCCGATGTTAGGCTGGAAACCTACTTTTTCGCTTCCGTCCAGCTGTTTTACATTTTGGAAATTTCCGACACCGGCCCTTAAAAAGACCAAATCAGTATATCCGAATTCAAAACCAACAGCCGGGTCAATGCTCACAACATCTGTAGAAATAATATCATTGGTACGGGCAAAGCTCATATTCAGGTTGGCTGCTGCCAGAATGCTGTAGTCGTAACGGATGATAAATTTTTTGGCAATTCCTAATTGTGCTTTTGGAAGCGTGATTTCAGAATCTTCCGGCAGTTCCTGGTTTTCACCTGGAATGGCATCTTTGATTTTATTATAAGCTTCTTCGTCAATGTTCCAGATATTGTAGGTGGTAGTGACGTCACGCACCATCAATCCGAATTTCCAATCATTTCTTTCGAATTGTACTCCAATGTCGAAACCAAATCCCCAGGAATTGGCAAAATCTCCAATAACACGTCTAATTACTTTGGCATTCACTCCGTACTGGAATCCCGGAATCTTTAATTTCCGGGCATAGGAAAAAGTCACGCCATAATCGGCTGTAGAAAACAGGCTGATTCGGTTGTAATCGATATTTCCTTCGCTGTCAATTAATTCGGTTGTATTTAAGATGTCATCAACCCCAAAACGGATTACAGATAATCCCCACGCACTTTCGTTGTCAATTGGCATGGCAAAACCCGCGTAATCATATTGCGCAATATTGGCAAAATAGCTGGCATGCATTAAAGCAGCCTGTTTGTCTTCAAGGTAAATAAGCCCGGCCGGATTCCAATATCCGGAATTGACGTCGTTAGTGCTGGCCGTCACGGCATTTGACATACCCAATGCGGCCGCATCGACACCAATATTCATAAATTCATTGGAATATTTCCTGACCGCTTGGCTGTAAGCAAAAGAGCATACCAGAAGAAAAGAAGCTATAAGGGGTTTTTTCAAAGCAAATTGTTTTTACAAGCCGAAATCTGTATTGTTAATTATCGTCCAAAAATATAAATTTTTATCGAGCTTCCTTCTTTGCCTTATAACAATAAATAATACTGAGGAATATCAAGTTAAAAATCTGTTATAAGAAACGCGCTGCACTATAAACTTATTGTGCTAAATTTGCGGTCACGCCAATTAAAAAAATAGCACGATATGGGAATCAAGGCTCAAGTTCCGAATACTATTACATTGCTTAACCTCTTTTCAGGATGCATTGCACTAATCTTTGCTTTCCATCAGGATTTTAAGCTGGCCTTTCTGTTTGTGTGTCTTGGTATTTTTCTTGACTTTTTTGATGGCTTTTTTGCAAGGCTTTTTAAAGTTTCCAGTCCGCTTGGATTGCAACTCGATTCTTTGGCTGATATGGTGACCAGTGGCGTAGTTCCGGGTGTTGCCATGTACTATTTGATGAATCAGGCTTTGGGATTTCCTTCTTCAGGATGGCAGCTGTTTTTTCCTTATCTGGGTTTTATCATTACGTTAGGTTCCTGCTATCGTCTGGCTAATTTTAATATTGATACCCGTCAGACGGATTCTTTTATAGGTTTGCCAACTCCGGCAAATGCTCTATTTATCTTAAGCCTTCCGCTTATTTTGCTTGATAACCAATACGGGTTTATTTCGCAGGCTTTGAGCAATCCGTGGATATTGCTTGTAATTTCCCTTTTCAGCGCTTTTATGCTCAATGCCGAAATTCCTCTTTTTTCATTAAAAGTAAAAAGTGCAAGTTTTGCCAAAAACAAACTTCAGATAATCTTTCTGGTAGTATCTGCACTGCTTTTAGTGTTTTTTAAAGCTTTGGGAATTCCGTTATTGATTCTTTTTTATATAGCATTGTCGGTTTTGACGAATAAGAAGAGTATTTAAGATTGCAGATTTAAGATTTAAGATTTTTGCCGCTGATTGCGCAGATTTCACAGATTTATTAAGCGTTACAGAATCACTTTAATCTTTTCAATCTGTGGCATTAAAAAGCTATAATGTTGAATCTTTTTTGCCACTGATTTTGCAGATTTTCACAGATTTGTTTAGGGTTTAATTGAATCATTTTAATCATTTAATCTGTGGCATTTGAAAAAAGTAACAATTCTCTTAATTCGGCGTTTTTATAATTTTAAGTTCCGGATATAACTTTTCCTCCAAAACATTTATTTTTACTGAATGAAGAAACAGGCTCCAAGACGAAAACCTGCAGTGCGAAAATCCAAAAAGAAGAATAATTTCTTCTCCGGAAACGTATTGAAATTTTCATTGTGGGCATTTTTTATCCTTTTGATTGCGGGGACTGCCTATCATTATCGTGAAGGACTGGCCTATTATTTCAGTTTTAAAACTGACAAGAGACTCGCAGAAGAAAAGCGTATTGCCGATGTCAGGATTTATCAGGTTTTAAGCAAACATGAGAATAAAGTATACGGTTTTGATGTGTCCGAATACCAGGGCGATGTAGATTGGGAAAAAGCAAATGCCATTGAAGAAAAATTTCCATTGGGTTTTGTTTTCATTCGTGCCACAGCAGGAAAAAATAGGGTAGATGCTACCTTTAAAGACAATTGGAAGGAAGCGAAAAAACATAAGCTGATTCGGGGTGCTTATCATTATTACCGTCCGAATGAAAATTCTATTGAACAGGCCGATAATTTCATTAAAACTGTAAAACTCCATAAAGGCGATTTGCCGCCGGTTCTGGATATTGAAAAACTACCCAAAGAACAATCAATTGACAGCCTTAAGATTGGTCTGAAACGATGGCTGAAAAAAGTAGAAAAACACTATAACGTAAAACCGATCATCTATTCGGGAGAAAGCTATTATAATGATTTCCTGAAAGAAGAATTTAAAGGCTATACGTTTTGGATTGCCAACTATAATTTTTTTGAAGAAACCATCAAAGACGAATGGCTGTTCTGGCAATTCACAGAAAAAGCCACCGTACCCGGCATCAAAGGAACCGTTGATGTCAATATCTATAACGGCACACCAAAACAACTTCAGTACTTCACCATCAACTAAAAACAAAAAAACCGAAAAGCCTAACTTCCCGGTTTCATGTCTATTATCTATCTTCTATCATCTATTTTCTGCAATCTAAAATCTAAAACTCCAATTTCTTCTTACGCAACTCAAAGTTTTGTCCTAAATAAACCCTTCTCACCATTTCGTCCTGAACCAGTTCTTCCGGAACACCAGCCTTTAAGATACCGCCTTCAAACATCAGATAGGTCTTATCCGTAATAGCAAGTGTTTCCTGTACGTTATGGTCGGTAATAAGAATTCCGATATTTTTGTTTTTTAATTGTGCCACAATTCTTTGAATGTCTTCTACTGCCACCGGGTCAACTCCGGCAAACGGTTCATCCAATAAAATAAATTTAGGATCGGTTGCCAAAGCGCGTGCAATTTCCGTACGGCGTCTTTCACCTCCGGAAAGCAGGTCGCCTCGGTTGGTGCGGATATGCCCTAAGCTGAATTCGGCAATAAGGCTTTCCATTTTGGCTTCCTGTTCCTGTTTGGAAAGATTGGTTAATTGAAGCACGCTCATAATATTGTCTTCAATGCTTAGTTTTCTAAAAACCGAAGCTTCCTGAGCCAGATAGCCAATTCCGTTCTGTGCTCTTTTATACATCGGATAGTCCGTAATTTCAGTCTCGTCAAGATAGATTTTACCGCTGTTCGGCTTTACCAAACCTACAATCATGTAGAAAGAAGTCGTTTTTCCGGCACCATTAGGCCCTAGAAGACCTACAATTTCTCCTTGATTTACTTCAACAGAAATACCTTTTACGACACTTCTTCCTTTGTATGTTTTGACCAGATTGTCAGCTCTTAGAATCATATTCCGATTTTTTAATCTTTATAAAATTGCCGAACAAATAAACGACTATTCAGAAAAATGCGGTTACTAATTAACAATTATTTATTTTCTTCCAGGGCTTCCCAGAATTCGTAAGCTCTTCTCAAATGCGGGATTACGATAGTACCGCCTACTAACGTAGCAATACTCATCGCTTCCATCATTTCCGCTTTTGTGATACCTTCCTTGTAGCAGGTTTCCAAATGATATTTTACGCAATCGTCGCAACGCAAAACGGCAGAAGCTACCAATCCAAGCAGTTCTTTGGTTTTTACATTTAATGCGCCTTCCATATAGGCGTTAGTATCAAGGTTGAAAATCCTTTTGATGACTTTGTTGTCGTCATTCAGCAGTTTTTCATTCATTACCTGACGGTAATCGTTGAATTCTTTAACTAGATTGCTCATTTTTCAGCTTATTTTTTAGTACCCAGCCCGAAATAAAAATACTGAGTTCGTATAATATTAATAATGGAATTGTCACAATAATCTGGCTCACCACATCAGGAGGTGTCACAATAGCCGCAATAATAAGGATAATAACAATGGCATATTTTCTGTATTTCCTTAAAAATGTAGGTGTTATTAATCCTAATTTGGAAAGGAAAAACATAACAATTGGCAATTCAAAAACCAAACCACACGACAGCGTAGTGCTTCGTATTAGTGAGATATAGGAATCCAAATCAATATCGTTGTGGATTTGCGTACTTACTTGGTATCCTGCGAGGAAGTTGATGGAAAGCGGCGTAATGATAAAATAGCCAAACAAAACCCCAAGGAAAAACAGGAAAGAAGCCACGGCCAGGAACAGCTTGGCATTTTTCTTTTCCTTATCGTATAATGCCGGGCTGATAAATTTCCAGCATTCCCACAAAATAAAAGGAAAGGCAAGAATAAAACCGGCGGTTATAGAGGTCCAGATGTGCGCATTGAACTGTCCGGACATGACACGGCTCTGTACGTCAAAATTAATTTTATAATCACAAAAACCTTCTCCCGTACTTCCGAAGAATTTACTCACTTCGCAAAACCAACGGTAAGTGATGAAATTAGGGTCTTTTGGCCCGAATATAATTTTGTCAAAAATAAAATCACTGAAGAAGAATGCAACAGTGGAAGCGATGACTATAGCTAATGTGCTTCTGATTAACAACCATCGGAGTTCTTCCAGATGGTCCAGAAACGACATTTCGTTTACGTTTTTATTTTTAGCCATAATTTATACGATTCCTTCTTTTAAAATATCATGGAGGTGGATTACACCTAAATAATTGCCTTCATCCACAACAACCAGCTGTGTTATGGAGAAATCTTCCAGGATGTTTAACGCATCAACAACCATATCGCTGGATTTAATCATCTTCGGATTTTTGGTCATAATGTCTTTTGCCGTCAGGTCGTTAAAAGTATCACGGTCGTTAAGCATTCTTCGGATATCTCCATCCGTAATGATGCCTATTACCTTGTCGTTTTCTACCACGGCTGTAACACCCAGTCTTTTTTCAGAAATTTCCACAATAACTTTTTTGATGCTTGAATCCGGAGCTACAACAGGTCTGTGAGTCGTGTCGAGCATATCTTTTACGCGAAGCAACAGTTTTTTTCCTAACGCACCACCCGGATGGTATTTGGCAAAATCCTCGCTCTTAAAATCGCGAAGTTCCATCAAAGCCACAGCCAGGGCATCGCCAATAACGAGTTGAGCCGTTGTGCTGTTGGTAGGGGCAAGGTTAATTGGGTCACATTCTGACTCAACATACGCATTTAAGACATAATCGGATTCTTTTCCAAGAAAAGAAGTTAAATTTCCGGTAATCGCAATTAAAATGTTTCCAAAACGTTTTAGTAGCGGAACCAGCACTTTGATTTCCGGACTGTTACCGCTTTTTGAAATGCAGATAACGACATCGTCTTGCTGTACCATTCCCAAATCGCCATGAATGGCTTCGGAAGCATGCAGGAACATGGATGGTGTTCCGGTTGAATTGAGCGTCGCCACAATTTTTTGGGCAATGATTGCGCTTTTTCCTATTCCGGTAACAATCAGGCGACCTTTTGACTTGAAAATGATTTCTACGGCTTCGGCAAAATCGTTGGTGAGAAGTTCTGAAAGATTTGCAATTGCTTTACTTTCAGCTAATATTGTTTTTTTGGCAGACGCCAATATTGCTTCTTTTTCTATCAAAACAGATTTTTTATAAAATTTGTGGTTATAAAAGAAAGTTGTATCTTTATGTTGTGCAAATTTATGTAAAATACCATTAAAAAAGAATGAATTCAAACGAAATTGACATCCACAAAGAATTAAAAAAATATTTTGGCTTTAGCCAATTTAAGGGATTGCAAGAACAAGTTGTCAAGAGTATCATAAACAGAAATAATACATTCGTTATTATGCCTACCGGTGGTGGAAAATCCCTCTGCTACCAACTTCCGGCCCTAATCAAGGAAGGTACAGCAATTGTAGTTTCTCCGCTGATTGCCCTTATGAAAAATCAGGTGGATGCCATCCGAAGCCTTTCTTCAGAAAATGGAATCGCCCACGTTTTAAATTCATCACTTACAAAAACCGAAATAGCCCAGGTAAAAAAAGATATCGTTTCCGGAATCACAAAACTATTATACGTAGCACCGGAATCACTTACCAAAGAAGAATACATACAGTTTCTCAAAAGTGTGCCGCTTTCTTTTGTGGCGATTGACGAAGCACACTGTATTTCGGAATGGGGACACGATTTCCGCCCGGAATACCGAAACCTCCGTACCATCATCAAACAACTGGGAGATATTCCCGTAATCGGACTCACGGCTACGGCCACGCCAAAAGTACAGGAAGACATTCTGAAGAACCTGGATATGGTCAATGCCAAGACTTTCAAGGCATCGTTCAACCGTCCGAATTTGTTTTATGAAGTACGCACAAAAACTAAAAATATTGAATCGGATATTATCCGGTTCATCAAACAGCATAAAGGAAAATCAGGAATCATCTATTGCCTTAGCCGTAAAAAGGTAGAGGAAATAGCGCAGGTTTTGCAGGTAAACGGAATCAGTGCGGTTCCGTATCATGCAGGACTTGATGCCAAGACACGTGCCAAACATCAGGATATGTTCCTGATGGAAGATGTTGACGTAGTAGTAGCAACAATTGCTTTCGGAATGGGAATCGACAAGCCGGATGTTCGCTTTGTCATTCACCACGACATTCCAAAATCATTGGAAAGCTATTATCAGGAAACCGGTAGGGCAGGGCGTGACGGCGGCGAAGGTCATTGCCTGGCTTATTATTCGTATAAAGACGTAGAAAAGTTGGAAAAATTTATGGCCGGAAAACCGGTGGCCGAACAGGAAATAGGTTTTGCACTTTTGCAGGAAGTGGTTGCCTATGCTGAAACTTCCATGTCGAGAAGGAAATTCTTATTGCATTACTTTGGAGAAGAATTCGACAGCGAAACAGGCGAAGGTGCCGATATGGACGACAACGTAAGGAATCCGAAGAAAAAAGTCGAGGCAAAAGACCAGGTGGTTAAATTGCTGAAGATTGTTCGCGATACCAAACATCTATACAAATCAAAAGAAATTATTTTCACCCTGATTGGCAAAATCAACGCTACCATCAAAGCGCATAAAACCGATGCGCAGAGTTTCTTTGGTAGCGGTGCCGATTTTGATGAGCGTTACTGGATGGCTTTAATCCGTCAGGTTTTGGTAGACGGTTATCTGTCAAAAGATATTGAAACTTACGGCATATTAAAACTTACAGAAAAAGGAGCGGATTTTATCAAAAACCCGGCTTCCTTTATGATGTCTGAAGACCATGATTATAACGAATCAGAGGACGAGGCTATCGTTACAGCAGCCAAATCTTCGGGTACGGCCGATGAGGTTTTGATGGGCATGCTGCGCGATTTGCGTAAAAAAGTAGCCAAAAAACTGGGTGTACCGCCATTTGTGGTATTCCAGGATCCGTCATTGGAAGATATGGCCTTGAAATATCCGGTTTCTATTGAAGAATTAGGTAGCGTTCACGGTGTTGGAGAAGGAAAAGCCAAGAAATACGGTAAAGATTTTGTTGAGCTGATTGGACGTTATGTGGAAGATAATGACATTATCCGTCCGGATGATTTGGTTGTAAAATCGACAGGAGCGAATTCGGCTTTGAAATTATACATCATCCAAAACGTAGACAGAAAACTTTCCCTAAACGATATCGCAAAAGCCAAAGGATTGGATATGGACGTTTTGCTAAAAGAAATGGAGCAGATTGTCTATTCCGGCACCAAACTGAATATCAAATACTGGATTGACGATATTTTAGACGAAGACCAACAGGAAGAAATCCATGAATATTTTATGGAATCCGATTCCGACAATATAAAAGACGCCCTTAAGGAATTTGATGGCGATTATGACATCGAAGAACTTCGTTTGATGCGCATTAAGTTTATTAGTGAAGTGGCGAATTAGGGATTTAGGATTTGAGATTTAAGACTTTAGATTTAAGATTTCAGAGGGCAGCATTGTTTTCTGAAATTTTTTTTGGACTCACTTCCAAAACTATCCCCTATCAACTATTCTCTCTCAACTATCGACTATCCACTAAAAACTATCAACTATTTTCATTATCCACTTCTAAATCAAAAATCTTAAATCACAAATCAAAAATTATTCTTCCCAGATTTCCCCTCTATGCGGTTTCAAAGCATCTCTAACCGCAATCATATTCTCTTCTTCCACAACCATAAAAGCAATGGCGTGCATTTCGTGTAAGGTTTCGAATCCGGTGATGTTAAGCGGGAGCTTTTCAGCTTCGATAAATTCTTTAAGGTGGATTTCATGATGTTCAGCAGTTTTGGTGCCGGCAGGTCCCCTGAAATCCCAAATCAGCTTTATTCTTCTTGACATTCTTTTATTATTTTTTGGATTACAAATCTACAAACTTATACTGGCTTGTTCTTTTTTTTGTATGCAATAAGTGGTAAAAGTTCAAATCACTAACATCAAATTTTGCGTCTTAGCGCCTTTGCGAGCCACTATTTCACTCAAAGGCGCAAAGGCGCAAAAATTATTGAAATTTGTTTTTGGTATACGTTTCAGATAGTCAATAAAGTTTATATTTGGGAAAAGATGTATCATGAAAATATCCCACTATCTCTTTCTTTTTTGTTTTCAATTCAGTTTTTCACAGGAACTGACTTTAGAAAAAGCAAACCATCTCGCTACCTTACCCATCAAATGTCTGCAACAGGAATATCCTAACAAATTAGGACAATTATTACAGGATGCTACAGAACTACAATCGCCTAAAAAATTGCATCCGGCATTTTACGGCTGTTTTGACTGGCATTCCTCCGTTCACGGACACTGGAGTTTGGTTTATCTGCTAAAGCGATTTCCGGATTTAGACAAACGTGATGAAATCATACAGAAATTAAAGGTAAACCTCTCTAAAGAAAACATACAACAGGAAGTAGCCTATCTTTCCAAAGAACATGAAAAGTCTTTTGAACGTACTTACGGCTGGGCATGGTTGCTGAAACTGCAATTGGAACTGGAAACTTCAAACGAACCGTATGCAAAAGAACTGGCAGATAATTTGAAGCCGCTGTCGGATATTATCATCACACGATATATCGAATTTTTGCCAAAGCTATTATATCCGGTACGGGCTGGAACACATGCCAATACAGCTTTCGGATTGAACTTTGCCTGGGATTATGCGGTACATTCCAATAATCAGGCTTTGCAAAAAAGTATTTGGGTAAATGCGATGCGCTTATTTCAAAACGATAAAGACTGCCCTTTTGCATGGGAACCCAGCGGAACCGATTTTCTTTCGCCTTGTCTGGAAGAAATGGGTATCATGCAGCGTATTCTGCCCCGTGAAGAATTCCTCAAATGGATGAAAAGCTTTGCGCCATCGCTTTTTAATAAAAGGTTTACGTGGGATGTGGCAAAAGTTTCAGATCGCACAGACGGACATCTGGTACACTTAGACGGATTAAACTTTAGCCGTGCCTGGAACTTATATTCCTTAATCAAACAATATCCGAAAGAGTTTTGGTATTTAAAGGATGCAGCCGACAAACATCTGGATTTTTCCCTGCCTTCTGTAGTCGATGGAAACTATGAAGGCGAGCATTGGCTGGCTTCTTTTGCGTTGCGGGCTTATGAAGAAAAAAATAATGACAAGTAATATTTTTTATATATTTGAATAAAACAAACGTATGATAAACAACTACTTAACTAAGAAATTATTTGGTGTATTGCTTCCCTTGCTTTTCCTTTCAACCAAAGGAAATGCACAATACACGGTGTCAGCAATTCCACACCAGGCCTATACTTTGGTGTCGCCAACGCCATTATTTAATGTGGATGACCGTAATTCGCCGGTCATAACATTGCCGTTTAACTTTACTTTTTATGGCAACACCTATAATCAATTAGTTGTATCTTCAAACGGATACATCGATTTTAGGACAAATCTGGCCAATCAAAACGGACCGTGGCAGATTACAACTCCAATCCCAAATGCAGGATTTGGAATTAAAAACGCAATTCTGGCCTGTTATCACGATTTGAATAATAGCGGTGGAACGGGAACCATTTCCTACTCAATCGTAGGTGCAGCCCCTTACAGAAAATTCATTCTGATGTTTATTAACCAGCCTCAATATGGTCCTTGCTCAGCTCAGAAAAGTACATTTCAGGCAGTACTTTATGAAACATTAAACACTATCGATGTACAGATCATAAGCAAGCCAAGTTGTACTGCATGGAATAACGGAATGGCTGTGACAGGGATAGTCAATGAAACAGGAACTATGGCATTGACACCTCCCGGAAGAAACTCAGGTTCATGGTCAGCAACTCAGGAAGGCTGGAGATTTAGCCTTCCGTCAGAAGTAAATACGTATAAATACACAAAATGTGACGCTAACTCAGACGGTCTTGAAACGTTCAATCTTCAGGTAGTTAAAGATGATTTAGCGGCTCCTAATATGGAGTTTTATGAAACTTTAGCAGATTTGTATAATCAAGTTAGTCCGATAATGTTAACTTACAGCAATCTCTATCCTGATCAAACTATTTACGCTGAAAATAATGGACAGATTACAAAAATAATTCTTAGAGCCATTAATTGTAATGTGGATTATGATTTGGATACAGTAGCAACAGCTTCTGAAGACCTGAATGGTGACGGAAATCTTGAAAATGATGATACGGATGGTGACGGTATTCCAAACTTCCTTGACAATGATGATGATGGTGATATGGTGCTGACTTCTTTTGAATATGTATTTACTTCGGGAAGAAATTCAGATGCTGCCAATTCTGCTTTAGATACAGATAATGACGGTATTCCAAACTATTTAGATAATGATGATGACGGTGATGGTGTCCTGACAATCAATGAGGATTATAACAGAAACAATAACCCGGCCGACGATGATACTAACAATAACGGTCTGCCTGACTTCTTAGAGAGGGCAGTGGCTTTGGGTGTTAACGAACATGCTCTTAACAACTTGATTTCATTATATCCAAACCCGGCTTCAAATCTTTTAAACATTGATAACAGAACCAACGAAGTGATTTCAAACATTGCGATATACTCCATTAACGGAATGTTGGTAAAACAGGTTCCAAATGCTGCAAGTACGACTTCTATTCCAGTTTCTGAACTGCAAACAGGAATGTATTTCGTGAAAATGGAAGTAGGTAATCAGGTGATGAACTACAAGTTTATCAAGAAATAAAATTATATTTTAGTTTTTATAAAAAGGTTTGGCGAAAGCTGAACCTTTTTTATTTTACAATCTCTGATTTATGAAAAACCATTAAATTATGGTAAAAAATAATCCTTTTTCTACCTTTGTCCCATGCCAAGAGAATTTCAAATACAAGTAGCGCCCGAAGTGGCTGCCAATTCACAATTATTGACCGACCATGTTGCCAGGCTGATGCAGGTAAATCCTGCCGAAATCAGACATATTGCCATATTGAAACGTTCTATTGACGCCCGGCAAAAAGCCATCAAAATTAATCTGAAGATTCAGGCCTATTGGAAAGAAGATTTTCAGGAAACCAAAATTGCCCTTCCGGAGTATAAAGATGTGTCCGGCAAGCAGGAAGTAATTGTTATTGGAGCAGGACCTGCGGGGCTTTTTGCGGCCTTGCAATTGATTGAATTGGGACTAAAACCTATTGTATTGGAACGTGGCAAAGACGTGCAGGAAAGACGCCGTGATTTGAAAGCCATCAACAGAGACCATATTGTAAACGAAGATTCTAACTATTGTTATGGCGAAGGCGGAGCCGGAACTTATTCTGACGGTAAATTATATACGCGTTCTAAAAAACGTGGCGATGTAGACCGTATTTTGGAATTGTTCGTAGGCTTTGGAGCTTCGGAAGAAATTCTGGTAGAAGCGCATCCGCATATCGGGACCAACAAGCTGCCGAAAATCATCAAGGCCATGCGCGAAAAGATTATCGAGTTTGGCGGTGTCGTTTTGTTTGACACTCGCGTGACCGATATTTTAGTAAAAAACAACGAAGTAGAAGGAGTAGAAACCCAAAAGGGCGACATTATAAAAGCTTCAAAAATCATATTGGCTACAGGCCATTCGGCAAGGGATATTTTTGAACTGCTTGACCGAAAGAAAATTTTTATCGAGGCCAAGCCTTTTGCCTTGGGCGTACGTGCGGAACACCCGCAAACGTTGATTGACAGCATACAGTACAGTTGCGATTTCCGTGGTGATTATCTTCCGCCAGCGCCATACTCTATCGTAAAACAGGTGAACGGCAGGGGAATGTATTCGTTTTGTATGTGTCCGGGTGGCGTGATTGCGCCTTGTGCTACAAGTCCGGGTGAAGTAGTGACGAATGGTTGGTCGCCATCCAAACGCGACCAGGAAACAGCCAATTCAGGAATTGTAGTCGAACTAAAACTGGAAGATTTTAAACCGTTTGCCAAATTTGGTGCTTTGGCCGGAATGGAATTCCAAAAAAGCATCGAACAGCGTGCCTGGCATTTGGCGGGCGAAACCCAACGGGTTCCGGCACAACGTATGGTTGATTTTACGCAAAGCAAGGTTTCTGCCGATATTCCAAAAACATCCTATGTTCCGGGAACCACTCCGGTAGAATTGGGACAGGTTTTTCCGGGCTTTTTAACGCAGATTATGCGTGAAGGATTTGTGCAGTTTGGCAAATCCATGCGGGGTTATATGACCAACGAAGCTATTTTGCATGCACCGGAATCAAGAACATCCTCGCCGGTGCGTATTCCAAGAGATAACTTTTCGTTAGAACATGTGCAAATCAAAGGGCTCTATCCGTGTGGAGAAGGTGCAGGTTATGCCGGAGGAATTATTTCGGCAGCAATTGATGGAGAAAAATGTGCTTTGAAGATTGGTGGGAGTTTGGGAGTTATGGCTTCTTAAATTAATAGATGATATTGTTTTGTAATTATCCGTATATAAATGATTACAAACGGCTATGTGTTTAAATAAGATGTATGTTTGTAATGCAAACGTTATTTTATTTTTTTTATGTTATTTCATCAAATTCAACTTGAAATGTACCTTGGGAGAGGCAAACGGGTGAAAGTCCCGAGACTTATTGAAATAACATTCAATAACGTTTGCGGTGACCTCTCTTTTTTTTATCAATTTATAATCCATACAGTATGCAAACGTTTAAAAGTCAAGGTGACGAGCTGAATCCTTCAGCCGACACAGCGGGTAATACACGAAACGTATCAAAGGTAAAGGTGTGGCTTACACCGTCTCAATCTGAATTTATTGAATTTGTTTTGTTTTATGGCGCTTCGGAATTGTCGAAGTCGTTAAAATTGGTACATGATATGGCTTTATATCATTCTGATATTTCTATAAATGCTGACGAAAAGCGCGCGCTTTTTGGTGTGAAGTGTTTGTGGGAAGGAGTTGAGGAAATATAAAAAAACCGCTGGGAAGCGGTTTTTTTATTTAACTGACTGATCGATGTAGTCAATTATTATTTTTGCATCATCAAAATAATCTTTCACATCATTAAATGTTACTCCTGGATTTCCTCCATGAGCGAATTGGTTTCTTGCGTTATTTAAAGAAGATATTGAGGATTTAATTCGATGAATGTTTGGATCTGCTCTTAATAAATTTTTAAATGTATTATTCCACGTTGAGTCAAATCTTGATAGAGATTTATGTATATTATCTATATTTGGGTTTATAGAACTTTCTCTAAATGTGATGTCTATAAATTTCTTTGTTTGAGAATTTTGATTATGGGTGCAAAAATCTGATATTATAATTTTGAAACACTGTTCTAATGTCCCGCAAGCTTTAATAATAGAGTATTTTGTTAAAAACGGAACTGCTGGATTTGTATTGGTTAAAACATCTATTATTTTTTCGATTCTAGCTAAATCGTCATCGCACTCGTTAGCTAATATTTGTGCCGTCTGATTATTCATAGTTAATACCAAATAAAATTTGACAGGCTAAATTTATTCTGCCATTAATATGCTCAATATTTGTAGTTCTTGTAGACGTATAAATTTTAAAATCAGGGTGTAGCAATAACTTTTTATGTTGTTGCTTCAAAATTTCCACATTTACTTTACTTTTTTTTATATTTATTGCATAATTGGTTGCAATTGAAATAGAGTCGAAAATTGTGGGATGGAATCTTGTTTGATAATTATTTTCAGCATTTAGGTTTCTAAAAGCATTTGAGCCAATATGTGAATATATAAAACTCATTGTTGTTTCAAATTCATGTCTTTTTGTTTCAACAAAAACTTTACTGTTGTTTGATTTTTTACCCATAAAATTATTTAAAAATAATTTTAATGAAATTTGACCTTCACTTTTTGATTTAATATCTTCATCAGAAAGAGCAAAAAATCGCAAAATAAATTCTAAATCGTTCATTCTTGAGTCTTCAATATCCGAACCAAATAAATTTCTCCAAGTTTCATTCGTATTTAACTCAAATAATAATGAATTTAATTTACCTTGATAAACACAATTTCTTATTTCTTGAGGTTTTAATATTTTTCCACTCGTATTTATTCTTTCAAAAATTTGAAAAAGACTTGAATCACTATCTTTCGGATGTTTTTGCTCAAAAATTATTGCATGGATAGTAGTTTGCCTTATTTTTTTTTGATCGAATTCATCAAGTTCGTTAAATGATTTTCCTCTCCATCGATAATTTATCTTTTCGTTATTGGTAAGTTTAAATGTTTTTCCGTCTTTTGAGAAGATACCTTTTTTAACATAATCATATACGGTCATTATTCTTTGATAGCCGTCAATAATTAATTTATTATTTTCAGGTGTATTTGCCAAAAAAATTGATGGGATGGGAAGGCCTAATAGAATAGATTCTATAAATCTACTCGCTTCAACTTTTTCCCAAACATATTTTCTTTGTAATTCAGGTTTTAAAAGTTCATCATCGTCATACATATTAATTAATTCTCTAAATGACATATCAGCTCCCCATGAAGTTATATTAAATAGATCATCATTTTCATAGTCTTGTTCACTTGAATCAACTTGTTCAATATTTGATAATTCTAATTCTTCTTCTTGCATAATTTTTAAATAATTTGTTTGAGTAATTGTGTAAGCTCGAAAATTTATGATAATAGGAGATAACCCAAAATTATTACTTAAATTTTTGATAGGTATCCCTCGCCAATTAGTATGTATTTAACCAGTCTTTTAAATTATAATAATCCTTTAATTCTATTTTCTCTTTATGTAATGCAGCTTCTTTAATTGCGTCTTTCGTGAAGGTACTTGTAGTTACAATAATACTTTTTGAAGGTTCTTTTAAGCTATGCACTCCAGCCACTTCTCTTATTATACCAACATTTACTTTATGTTCAGGAGAATATTTTTTACACTCTACTAATATTAAAAAACTGGCAATTGAATTTTTTACTCTTGCAATAATGTCACTTCCTCCATCTCTTGTCTCTTTTGTTAAAGTTACATCTAGCCCCATATCTTCTAAAATACTTGCGACCAATTCTTCAAATTTTCGTGGGCTAAGATCATGTAGCTTTTCAGGATGCTTTTTTAAATATTTTTTTACTTCTTCATTAATGTCAGTGATTATTAAACTAGAGCTTGTTTCTGAAGTTTCATTATCAGAATATAATTCTTCCTTGTACTCGCCACTAGTAATCAATTTATTTAATTTTATCATTAATTGATTTTCTGCTACTTCCATAGTTTGAAAAGAAACATCAACTTCAACAGCACGATATTCATCATTCCTTTCTTTGGCTAAAATCATATAAGCCCAATCATTATCAACTTTATCCCTTATAATTGTTGCCAAGAGATTATTGTCACTTTCTTCAAACCATTTTTCTTCTTTACCTAACATACTTGCCATTTCATGCTTTTGAATGTTTCTTGAATAAAATGTTCTTTCTGTAATTGATTTGATTTTCATAATATGAATTATTGAAGCGTTTGAAATCAAATATATTAAAATATTATGTTCAAAGTAAATTCTTACTAAAAATTTGATAAAAGGCACATTTTAACGACAAACTGTTTTGTCAAATAATAAAAAAACAAAAACCGCCTTAAAGCGGTTTTAAAATTATTTTTCTCTTATCATTTCATATTTAGGCTTATCAAACTCCTTATCATCAATTTTCATTTTTTCTACTTTAACGGCTTCTGTGACTAACGTATATTCGTCTATTTTAAAATCCTGTCTCAGGAAAACAGATTTCATTATTTCGGCTATTTTATTTTTATTCAGAAAAGTATAGTCTTTGGTATATTTAGGATCCATCTTTAATTCGGGAGCAAAATAGTAGTCAATTTTTTGCCCAAATTCATCGGTATAGATTAGTTTGTCACAGTTGTAGCCTGCAATAATAGCTGCGTTTTTAATAATTTTGGATGTGAAGTCTTTGTTGTCGGTTTTATCACATCGGTAATAGAATAGGGTTCCGGGTTCAGTTTTATTAGTAAAGTATAATCGGTTTTCTTTTGGAAGATAGAGTTGTAAGGACATCTGCTCCGATTCATTGATTCGTTTAATGGCTCCTTGCTTAATTAGTAATACACTCTTTTCTCCAAATTCCTTTTTTAATTTTAGAGTATCAACGTTTTTTCCGGGATTAGGAATGAATTTTAATCGATATTCAACACTTCCTTCAAAGTCAGGCGCGTCTATTTCTGTTTTTGCCGTTTCTTGTTTATTGCAGCTATTTAAAAGTAATACTGATAGAAGAAAGTAAATGGATTTTTTCATGATGTTACGGTGTATTATTTGTCTTGTCGACTTTTTTATTTAGAAAACAACTAGACTATTTTGTCCATACTGTTATAATTGGTTCCCTGTATTCTTCGTCTTTTTCGTGTATTTCAATTTCTTTTTCCTCAGTATTTATATTGAGATATAGCTCTGAGTATAAGTTTTCATCGTCTTCTTCGAAGAATAGTTTTAGTTTATAATATCCGTTTTTGTCGAGATTGACAGGTGTCTCGTTAAGTGAAAATGCGGTTGTTGAAATTGTTTCTTTTGTAAATCCTTTGTTTGTTGGAAAGCCATATAATTCAGCCAATGCTTTTACTAATTCATCACTTTCTTGTCCGATGGATGTTAGTTGGACAGCATTAGATACAAAGCCAGAATCTCCTTCAAGTCCACCATTGATTATGCCTGCGCCAATTTTTGAGCTTACCTCAATTTGTAAGCCAACTGTTTTATTGCTGTAAAGTCCTTTGGCAATATAAATATGTGATGAGTCTGTTTTGGTATCGGAAGTTATTTTGAGAAAAATATCGCGCCACCCTTCTTCCGGATCAAGTCGGGCTGTAATGTTTTCCAATTTAACCTGAGCGTTTGTTTGCTGTGTTTTATCTGTGTTCTTGCAGCCAAATAAAAAACAAAAAAGTCCCATAAGAAGTATCGTTTTTAGGTGTATTGTCATATAGCTTGCGTTTTTAATTAATATCCGCTATTTGTACTAATCTAATTCAAAGTATAATTTTTTCAAGAAAATAATACTAACAGTCATTCAGTTGTTTCTGCTTTTGCCGTTTTCTCTTGTATTTCAGTTTCTTCATACCTGTATGCTATCTCGGCTTAAGTTTTCTTAATCAAAAAAATAACTCGTAACTCCATTTACTTCTTTTTTTGAGTTCAGCAATTCTTTTAACTCTATTTCTATATAATAGGTACAGCCACCACATATTGGAACTTTTTCTGTTGATTTGTGTAATTCGTCAATTCTTTCCATTTCGGATTTCGTTAATGTGATATTCTTTTTATCGGCTAATTTTTTACTGATAACTACTGCAAGAAAATTTTCTACAGGAATTTTAGAGTATAATAATGCCTTAATTGATTTGTATTTTTTTTCATACAGAAGGTTGTCAAACTTTATAATTACTGAGGTTGGCTCACCTGAATATCCGCAAGAATATCCGAGAATTTCTTTTTCACTTTTTTGTTGAGAAAAAGTTGGAATTGAAACCAATAATAAAAGTATTAGATATATTTTCTTCATAAATATTAATTCAACTGAATATTATGCTCCTTAGCAATCTTTTTAAACAAATCTTCTTTGTTTTCTTCCTGTAGTTTTTGGTAAATCGCTCCTATAACTACTTCAGAGTCTTTAGCGTATTTGGAGTTTTCTTCGGTATAGATGCGGTGTGCTGTGAATATATTGTTTAGTGCTTTTTCGTAATTCTTCATTAAAAGATAGTTTTTTCCGGCTCCAAAATAACCTTCGGCATTTTCAGGATAAAACTGTATGAGTTTTTCATAATATTGGATGGCGGTTTTAAAATCAGATTTTAAAGAATAGACAACGGCAATATTCATTAGGGCAAAGTCGCCTTCTGGATAAATTTCGAGTGACTTTTTATAATATTTTATAGCATCGTTATACTTTTCAAGTTGTCTGTAACAGACGGCCAAATCATCATAAGCCAGGACAAATTTTTCGTCATTTTTAATTGCTGTCAAAAAGTTTTCAATGGCAGGTTTGTATTGGTTCTTACTCATAAAATCTTTCGCAATGATATAAGCATTTTGTGCGCTTTCAATTTTTGAATCAGAATAGAACAGCTTCCTTTTTTCATCTGATTTTTGCCCTTTTACCTTGTCGCAAATTTCAGGCAAAAGGCTTTTGACTTTTGGGAGCAGTGCCATGAGTCCTTCAACCGTGTTTACTTCTTCCCGGGTTTTGGGATCTTCTTCTGTAGCAATGGCTTCTTTTACGATATCGGCAATACAGCTCCTGTAAGCCTCTTCGCCAATTTTAGTTTTTTGTTCTTCACATTCGCATGCTTTTTTAGCTATTTTTTCTTCTATGCTTTGTGCGTTGGATAGAAATGAAATAAGGATAAAGATTGGGAGTAGTGTTTTTTTCATTCAGTTTAGGATTGTAGATAGCGATATAGCTATTGATTGTGGTTAGTTATATTTAATCGTCTGAAACCAAATATATTAAAATGTTTTATACTATCGTAAAATTCTTATAAAACAAGTATTTAGGAATTCAGGAAAACAAAACTTTGCGCCTCTGCGTCTTTGCGTGAAACAGTTGCTCGCAAAGGCGCAAAGACGCAAAACAGGAACCGAATAGGGAATATTATTTTAACAATAAGTTACAGACATTCAATTAATTTTTAAATTGCATCTGATTTTAAACTAAACCAGAAATCGCAATTTAACCTTTAACTTTTATGAAACTTACTCTCCAAAAAATTTCGTTGTTTTCCTTTTTACTTTTTGCAGCTTTTACCGCAAAAGCCCAGACAACCTGCGACTGTTCCGAAACTTTTAAATGGGTAAAAGAAACCTTTGAAAAAAACGATGCGGGTTTTGATTATGCCATCCAGCAAAAAGGAATGGATATGTATGAAAAACACAATGCTGTTTTTTTACAAAAAGTAAAGACGATAACAGAAAGCCATGAATGTGCGGAGGTGCTGAATGAATGGTTGAAGTTTTTCAGGAAAGGACACTTTGGAGTTATGGCTTTGGCAACAGCAACTACGCAACAGTCGGCTAATGTCAAACAATGGCCTGTACTGGCTGTAAAGGAAAAAGAGCTGCGAAGCAAACCAACAAAAGACGCTAAGGATTTAGTGGGAATCTGGAAAGTAGGGGCCTATAAAATTGGTATTGTTAAAAAAGATAAAGGCTATAAAGGAGTTATTCTGGAATCGGGCAATGTGGCATGGAAACCACAGCAGGTAAAAATGGAAATAAATGAAGATGGTTCCGGTGTTTTTTATATGGGAGATTTTTCGCCTTTAAAATTCAAAAAGATGGATTGGGTTGGTAAAAATGCTATAAAATTGGCACCTGCAATTCAATTACAACGAGAATATCCTACGTTTCCTGAAAATGCAGACATACAACTGTATGCAAAAGCAATGAGTACGGGCAAGCCTTTTATGGAAAAGCTTTCTGAGGAAACCTTATACTTGCGAATTCCTTCTTTTGGCGGCGAACAAAAGAAAGTAATTGACAGTGTGCTTTCGGCTCATGAAAAAGAAATCAAGAGTACTAAAAACCTGATAATCGATATTCGTAACGGAACCGGTGGTGATGACGACAGCTATGCGAATATTATCCCTTATTTGTATACCAATCCGATACGCATTGTAGGTATGGAGCTTTTGTCTACACCGTTAAACAACAAAAGAATGGAAAGCTACTTGTCTATGCCGGATTTGTCTGAAAAAAGCAGAATGCAGGTAAACGCTGCACTTACTTTACTTAACGACAATCTTGGAAAATTTGTGAATCTGAACGGAGGTGACAAAGTGCATATACAGAAGATGGATGCTGTATTGCCTTTTCCGCAACAGGTAGCTATCATCGCCAATGAGGCTAACGGAAGTACAGACGAACAGTTTTTGATGGCGGCCAAGCAGAGCAAAAAGGTAAAGCTTTTTGGAACAAGTACTTTTGGAGTGTTGGATATTTCAAACATGAATTTTGTGAAATCACCGGATGAGAAATTCCAATTGGGCTACTGCCTTTCTAAGAGCTATAGAATACCGGGCATGGCCATTGACGGTATAGGAATACAGCCGGATTATTTTATTGACAGCACCATCCCAAATGAGCTTTGGATAAAATACGCCGCTTCTGTTTTGGAAGACAAAGAGTTTCAGCCTTAATTTTTGCGACTCTGCGTCTTTGCGAGCAATTGTTTCACGCAAAGACGCAGAGCCGCAAAGTTTTTGAAAAGCTAACTTTCGGTAGATATAATTTCCATAAATCAGCTATCCTGAAGAATACGGTCATGGGTGATTACGAATGTCATCCATAAAGTCACAAGAATTATCAACAGGTTAAGAACAGTTAGGATTGTATAATAATTCCCCTGAAAGTTATTATGCTTGTCGCTGTTTTTCTTAGCATACCACTTTGAACCAATTGCAATCAGCATCAAAAGAAATAAGATAATAAAACCCGGATAAATTTCGGAAATCACAACGCCAATAAGCCCAAGCACTACTGCCATGAAAGTTATTATCACAGATAGGGTAGTGATATTATTAAATGATTTTGTTGCCATTTTGATATTAATTTTAAGGTTGTTTAGCTGGTCGATTCGTGAATTAGTTCCAATACGTACCATTTAATCCTAATACGGTACCCATCCAAAGGGTGATAATAAAAGCAATAGCACCAATTAAGAAAGCTGCGATTCTTGTCCAGATTTTCTCACCACCGATAAACTGATTGGCATAATGGAATAATCCGCCACCAAAAGCGCCTGCCAATGGGACAATTATAAGTGGTTTAATTCTCCAGAATTTTCCCCATTCCGGATTGGGTTCGCCTGAGGTTATCAGGAAAAAAAGTATTAAGGCAGTGGCGATTCCTCCGCCAATTAAAATTCTTCTTTTTAAAGCGGAAGAATCTGTGTGAGATGATACATTATTCATAAAGAGAGATTTTAGATTTGATTTTAGACTTTAGACTTTAGACTTTAGACTTTAGACTTTAGACTTTAATAAAGTACTTTGTAATTCAAAGTAAATACATATTTTAGAACTGTGCAATAAATAGTTGCGAAAAAATTATAGGAAATAGTGAAAAAAGTTGTGAAGGGTTGCTTTTGCTGGGGAAATCAATTATGTAAAATTCAGTTTTTGTTAAACTCTTTTTTGCTGTTCGCTTTCGCGGATTGCTTTTTCAAGTCGGGATTGTCTGGTTTTTTCCTGTTTGGCATCCATAATCCAATGAATGGTTAGTTTTTTATAGGATGGAGCTTGTTTCATAAAAAAATCCCAGGCGGCAGTGTTCTTTCTAAATTGACTTTCATATTCGGCGGACAGAAGTACGGGTTCATTTTCATAGGAATAAATCTTTGACCTGCTTTCTTTTCTTTCAATGAAAGCCTTTTGTCCCGCTTCGGTCATCAGTCCGGCTTTGGTAAGTTCTTCCATCTTTTTGATGTTGATGGCGCTCCAGTTGCTGGTCTTTTTTCGTGGTGTAAAACGGATAGAGTAACTTTCTTTGTCGATAGACCTGCGTACTCCGTCTATCCATCCAAAACAGAGTGCCTGGTCAACAGATTCTGACCAGGTCATGGATGGCTTTCCGCTGTCTAATTTATAGAAACCGACCAGAAGCTCGGTTTCGTTTTTATGGTGCTTTTCGAGCCATTTTCTAAATTCAGCCTGTGTTGCAAAAAAGGTTGCTGCCATTGTGTTTTAATTTTCGATTGGGTATAGAAGGAATAAATATAATAAAAAGGAAACGGCTTATTGTTTCATCAGTTCTTTGTGTTTTCTTCCCCAATCTTCAAGTTCTCCAATTATAGTGTGTAGCTGATAGCCAATAGCAGTTAACTCATATTCGACCCGTGGTGGAACTTCTGCATAAACAGTGCGGGTGATGATTTTATTCTTTTCGAGTTTGCGCAATTGTAAGGTCAGCATACGTTCTGTGATGGTTGGCATGCATTTTTTTAATTCTCCGAATCTCAATTTTCCGTTAATCAGATAACAGCATATTGCTAAAGTCCATTGTCCTCCAATGATTCCGGAAGCATATACTTCCAGACACTCGTCTTGCAATAGCTTTTTGTTTTCGAAGTTGGTTGAAGTTTCCTTTATTTTACTCATTACTTACCTTTTTGATAGTATCCTACAATGGGTTGCTAATATACAGAATTAAGTGTAGTGCTTTACTTTTGTGTCAGTTTTACAACTCAGGAAATATAAAAATGAAAACATTAGTCGTAGTCATACATCCAAACCTACAAGAATCTGTAATCAATAAAAGATGGATTGAAGAATTAGAAAAATATCCTGACCACTATTTTATACATCGTTTGTATGATACTTATCCCGATGAAAAAATTGATGTTGCCAAAGAGCAAAAACTGATAGAATCCTATGATAAAATCGTATTTCAGTTTCCGTTTTATTGGTTCAATTGTCCGCCGTTGTTTAAAAAATGGTTGGATGAAGTGCTGACGCATGGTTGGGCCTATGGAAGTAAAAGCGGTTATAAGATGGGTGGTAAGAAAATAGCAATGGTGCTATCTGTAGGAGTAGACGAAGAAGAATATAGAGCCGACGGCAAATACAAATATACTTTGCGAGAGCTGACGACTCCTTTTGAACTGACTTTTGAATACATCAAAGCAGATTACCGCTACTTTTTTGCCTATTACGGAATAGAACTCAATGCTACTGACGAGTGGATTGAAAAGAGCGTACCTGATTACAGGAAGTTTTTAGAGAGCCTGTAAAGAAATATCAGGCATTTTGCCGTTTTGTTAACTCGGTTGGCGAATAGCCAAACTGTTTTTTAAAGGCATGCGAAAAATGCGACAGATTCTCAAAGCCGACTTCATAGCACACATCGATAGGCTTTTTTTTCTTTTCGATGAATTGGTAATGTGCCAGTTCCAATCGTTTTTGCGTAAGCCAACGTTGTGGCGTGGTATGGAATGCCTTGCTAAAATCACGTTTGAAAGTAGTGAGGCTGCGACCGGTCAGGTATCCGAATTTTTCTAACGGAAGATTAAACATGAAATTCTTTTCCATATAACCGGCCAGGTCAATTTTTCCGGGCTCTTCAAAGTTGGCGAGTACATCATCAATTCCTTTGTCTATCGTGCGTAATATGCTTATGGCTTCCTTGATTTTTAATGAAGCAATATCTTCGGGTAGTGTTTCCATGCCAAAATAAGGAAGTAGCGAGGCCAGACAGCTTTCAAGTAGCGGATGATTGCTGTAACTGTGTATTTTTTGAGATGCTACCGCTTTTGGCTGAATAGGCAGTCCGGTATAAAAATCACGCAGTTTTTCGGTAGACAAATGCATTACCACTGTTCTGTGTGGCTGTCCGTCTTTTGGATAATTGATAATGGTGGCCAGCTGATTTCTTGGAATCAGAAAGATATCGCCTTTTTTGAAATAGTAAGTTGCATCAGCCTGTACGATTTTGGTTTCGCCGGAGATAAACCAAACCAGCATATGATGGTCAAACATAATATCCGATTTGAAAAACTTATCCTCATAACAGGAAAGTTTGATATCGTCTGTAATGTATTTTGCCTGATATTCCATAGGAAGCCGTATTGCCTGTGATGGCGATGTTGTACAAAAATAAAAAGAATTGTGCATTTTATAACGTAATTAGGACTGTTACTCTGCTGCATTGAAAGGAATGCCGGTCATCGTTTCACTGAGTGTCCATAATCGTTTGGCGTTGGATTCATCAACAGAATAAGGTCTGACGCCTTTTGTTATTCTTTCTTCCGACGCTAAATCTGCTATATCGCAATCTTCGCAATATACGCCTCCAATTGTGTTGAGCATTGGGCTTGTAGCACACCAAACAGTTGTGGCTGCTCCTTGCGGAATGGTTTTTAATGCTGCAGCTACTTCGGGAAATAGGACTCCGTTGGCATCACAATAACCTAGTTTCTGGAATAATTCTAAGGGTGCTTCTCTCGCCAATTCTGTTCCATTTATGGAACCCGGATGGAGCGAATAGGCTCTTATGCCAAATGCTTTGCCACGTTCATCGAGTTCCAGTGCAAATAAATTACTGGCTGTTTTGGATTGCCCATAACTTAGCAGGGTTTCATATTCACGATTTAAAAAATTTGGGTCGTCAAAATCAAAAGTTCCGAATTGGTGACCTTGTGAAGAAACATTTACAACCCGGGCACCATGCGCTTTTTTAAGAGTCGGCCAAAGTCTGGCCGTCAATTGAAATTGGGCGAGATAGTTGGTAGCCAGTTGCGATTCATAACCGCGATTGTCCCAACGCAGCGGTACCCACATGATTCCTGCATTATGGATAAGCAAGTGTAATGGCCTTCCGGAAGCCAAAAATCTTTCAGCAAAAGCATCAATAGAAGTGGCATCCATCAAATCCATTGCTTCCAACTCTATATTCGATATTCCTTCCAGATTTCTTTTTGCTTTTTCAATATCTCTTGCCGGGATAATTACGGTGGCTCCTGCGCCAGCCAGTACTTTCGCAGTTTCAAGTCCAATCCCTGTGTTGCCGCCCGTTACGATTGCGATTTTTCCTGTAAGGTCGATACCCTTAATAACTTCGGATGCTGTAGAGGTTGCGCCAAATCCTGAACCGATTGGCTGTTGCAATGCTCCCTGATAATTGTTCTGTCTCATTTTTATAAAATTTAATGATTTATGTTGAGACAAAATTATGATGGTTAGTGCAGGAGAACTTTGTTCAAACGTCCGAACTTACTTTGTTTAAACGTCCGGTTTATCAGGCAATAAAAAAGCCAAAGTGTTGGCTTCGGCTTTGTGGTTTCTTATTTGCTATTGGGTATCTGTTCTACCAATATTTCATTTCCGGTTTTGTCATAATAACTACAGGACATTTTCTGCGTATCGACCACCCATTTTTCAATACCGCACTTTGCACTCATGGCTATAAAAGCATTGTAATCGGTTTGGCCTTGTTGGTGTGATTTTAAGCCTGCTTTAAAGGATATTGTATCGCAGCTGTCTGCTATAAACAGATTTTCATATTTTGCTGTAGTTGTAATTTCATACTCATTGGTTCCATGATATTCGGAATGACCGTCTGCAACATATACATCGTAAGAGATTACACCCAGAGATTTGATTTCTTGTATGTAGGCTGGGAAGTCTGCCCCTGATTTTACTTTGCTATGGGCATGTTTGATTTGCGTTTCTGTAAACATATTTTTGATGTTTTAAGCTGGAAGATTTTGTTCTGTCTGTCTCAGGTGGTGAATAGCATGGTAGGCCATGAGATAAAACATTTCGCGAACGGTCATAATACCCAATAAAGGATGCGGCATAACAATCGTATCCAGTTCTTCTTCAGAATACCCGCTTAATTGTTGTTGGATGGAATCCAAAATCTGCTGCAGTTCTTCAGTTAATTCTTTTTTGGCTTCCGGCTGTACAGCTTCCGGCAGGAATTTTTCAGGAGCTTTTCCGCCATTGGCAAGAGCTACTTTGTAATTGGCCAGTACGGTATCATAGTCCCAAAGCGGACGTTCGATTTTTCCAAATTTTTGAATAAGGAATTCTTTAGAAGCCAATGCCTTTGAAATAGGCAACAGGCAAAGATAGACATGGCTAAGCTGTTGTCCGGCTGTCCATTTGCCATTTTTGCTATAGAGAAATTGGTCGTCCGGTAGTGCATTCACATAATTAGCCAATTCAATATGGTTATTGTGAAATAGGGTAATAAGTTCTGATGTATTCATTGTTCTTGTTTTATGTTGGTAGAAACAAAAATTCTGGTTTTAACGAAGTTATAAAATATTTTGCTGAGGTACCAACCCAACTTTATCAAAAACAAGTTTTTATACCTTTAAACACCCCCTGAATCCTCTGGCTGCATAATACGATTCGGCACCATTATGATAGAGGAAAACGGTATCGTAGCGTCTGTCACAAAAGAGAGCGCCGCCACGTTTTCTGATTTCTGTAGGTGTTTTTACCCAGCTTGATGTTTTGAGGTCAAACTCTCCCAGTTTTTGAAGTTCGCGATATTGTTCTTCTGTAAGTATTTCGATTCCCATAGCATCTGCCATAGCTATGGCGCTGTCTTTTGGTTTGTGCTCTTTTCTGGATTCTAAAGCTTGCGGGTCATAGCAAATGCTTCGGCGGCCTTTTGGACTTTCCGGTGTGCAGTCATAAAAAATATATTCGCCGGTTTTTTTATCAAACCCTACCACGTCAGGTTCGCCGCCGGTTTCTTCCATTTCGTCTAACGACCAAAGTTTCTCAGGATTGGCTTCTAATTTTGCCTGTATGTCGGACCATTTCAAACCTTTGTGGCGGTTTGCGTTTTTCTCAAAACGGGTTCTTAATATACCCATTAGTGTCTCGCTTTGTGATGCTGATAATTTCTTTTTATCCATATCTTGATTTTTTACGATGTGACGGTAATTGTTTTTCTATTGGCCGGCCTAAAGTACCAGGATACCAAGGTAAGTACCAGTAACAATAAAGCAGGAAAAATATCTTTTACGGGGTCATGAGCCGCAAGGTGAGAAAAGATTGCTCCCGACATGGCGAAAAAGAAACCTGCATAGGCCCATTCCTTTAGTATTGTAAATTTAGGAATAAGTACGGCAATAACACCCAAAATTTTCCAGACGCCTATGATGGTCAAAAAGTAAGCAGGATAACCCAGATGGGCCATCATTTCAGTTTCTTCCTTTACGCCTGATAATTGTACAATTCCTGTAGAAACCATTCCTAATGCCAGCCATAGTGTTGAAATCCAGTAAATAATTTTATTTCTCTTTTCCATGTTCTGTTATTTTAAATTGGAAACTACGTCTTGAAGTCGGTTATGAGCCATATTGATACCCTGTGCAAAAGGAAGCTGCAATATCTGATTTCTTACAGCCACAGATTTGTAGACAACATGCATAGTAAGTTTACTGGTAGTATCAGTCAGTTTTTCAAATTCCAGATATTCAAGTTGTACAGGGAAAGGGGTATTTTCCATTTCAAAGGTGCGGGTGATTTTGTGATTCGGAATGAATTCATGGATAGTTCCATTAGACCGAAAGACTACATTTCCTTGAGCGTCTGATGTTTCGAACTGGTAGCTGCCATGCTTTTTGTTTTCAAGCTTTACTACTTTCGTTCCCATCCATTTTGCTACGATATCTGCTTCTTCATAGGCTTTGAAAAGCAGTTCCAGAGGCAGGTCAAATTCCCGGATAATCTGTAATTCCTGTTTGCCTTCTTCAGCATTGATTTTTGTTTTTCGTTCCATTTCTTATTTTTTTGATTGATAAGTTTTCATAATGTCTTCCAGTTTATTGAACCTGTCATCCCACATTTTTTGGAATGGCTCGATAAAGTCGGCTATTTCTTTTAGCTTGTTCGGATTAAGATGGTAATACATTTCCCTGCCATTCTGCTCCTGGTTAAGTAATTCACACTCCGTGAGTATCTGCAAATGTTTTGATACCGTAGGCCGTGCCGTATCAAAATTGGAAGCGATGGCTCCGGCAGTCATCGATTGGGTTGATAATAGTAGCAGTATGGCCCTACGGGTAGGATCTGCTATGGCCTGAAATACGTCTCGTCTTAGATTCATATGAAGTTATTTGACTACAAATATATATGAAGTCATTTGACTACGCAAATTTTTGCAAAAAAAACCGATCGGAATCGATAAAAGCAGGTCTTAAATTCTGTTGGATAATGTTTTAAAGGCTTGGCCCGGTTTTTATTGAGGAAAGTTTATGATTATTTGTTGTGTTTGGTTTTCAGCTGTAATGACAAATTTGATCTGTTTTCGAGTCATTACTATATCCGGATTTTGTTCAGAGCCTTTTATTTTCTCTTGAATGGAAAATATAGTATGAGCACCAGATTCACTTTGAATCAATTGGCCTAGAACAATGTCATAATCTTTTTTACTGGCATTTGGGCGGTTTACAGATGCTTTTTCTTTATCAATAACTACTACAGGGAAATCTGAAAATTTATCAGTATCTCTCAAATAAAGTATAAGAAAATCATGTTTTTGATTTTCTTCAAAATTGGATGCGGATACAAAAAGTTTAGCTTTTGCATCCTTTTTGCCATTGATGTAGATGTCTGCTTTAGTTTGTGAACCAATGATTCGTGCTGTTCCAGTAGCTAGTTTCGCTATTATTGGATGTGAAAAAATGTAGACGCCTATTATCAGTAAAACAGAAATGATTGAAATTAGGACTAACTTTTTATTTATAAATTTCATAGACGCATTGAATAATAATACTTTTTTTACTTCAACTATTTGTTTTATTTTTTAGTGAACGGATTATATTGATGCAAGAAACCATTATTAACATAAGACCAAAAACAATTGAAATTTCATATTGTTTTGTATAGCTTAAGATAATAGCAAGCAAGATATCGCTTAGATAGAGTAATGATAAAACTTTTTGGATTTGATAGCTCAATGATGACAAAATAGAATAGCCAATAAAAGATAATATCAGAGAAACGAGGCAGATTATTTTAGCAATACTATCTATATCATAAGCCATTCCAACTGTTTTGTTTAATCCTAATGAATTAAAATCGATAGTGAGACAGAAAATGGCTAAAATAATAGCGACTATAAGATAGAGCTTTTGTTGGAGTATATAGTTTAACTGCATAAATGTTTTATCCTTGTATAACACTAATTTTTGTTGCGATTCCTTTATTGTTTAAATCTATATATAAGGCGCCCGTATTAATTCCTTGATGGCTAAAACCCAGATAATAATACATTTGATTTTCTTTTCCAGAAATGCTGTCATCTGGTTTTCCAAGCAAGCTGATGATCTCGTTTTTTTGCATTCCGACTAAGTCGTGATTGTTTCTTATACTATTCATCATATCTCAGCGTAAACTCCAATTTTCTTCTGAATTAAGATCTGAATTTTTCCATTTATCAGAATCAAATTTTTTATGTGAAATTTTTCCGCGTAAAAAGAAGCCACAGATTAACAAAATTCCGATTGTAATAATTACTGGTTTAAGAATCTTTTTCATGGTTTGTTTTATCTTAACGCAAAATACAAATTATTTGAAATCTGTGTTATTTCTGAAATTACATAGTTTGTATTATATGCTATATTTGTTTTTAAAGTTAGATTGTTTGTTATGAAAAAAGATATGATGTTCAAAAAAGCAATTGGATTGATAGGTGTAATATCATTGATTATGATTTCATGTTCTTCTTCATTGTCTAAAAAGAATGAGGCTAATACTTTTATGGGAAAATGGGAAGGAAAATGGGATGATATTTCAGTAGAGTTAGTATTTCAACCTAGAAATAAAGGATTTGTCACTTACACAAATCCATTAGAAAAAAAATATTTTAATTATAAAGTCAAGGGTGATAGTATAACGTTAAATTATCCAAAATTAGTCAGGACTTATAAATTTACAGTTGAACAAGATAAATTATATATAAACTCAAAAGATTATAAAGAAGAATCTGCAGAAATAATTGAATTGATTCGCTACACTAGAAAAAAAGAATAATACAATTAATATTAAAAAATTGGATAATTTACATTGTTTAGGTCTTAACTATTTAAAATCCGTATCATAGAAAAATCATCGGTTGGTTTTAGTCCAAAGTCATTCTTCAAAATTTTGAGTTTTAGGTTTAGCATATCCTCAGTTTCATTACCCTCTTTATTTTGTGATAAAAAATCAATCACATCCATTTCTTCGGTCGATTTTTGGACTTTTGTGAATGAAAAAATACCATCTGTTGCGATGCTTATATCGCTGATCTTATCAAACACAATTTTTTGATTTTGTAGACTGTAGAATTTTTCAAAGTCTTCGGAAATATGAAATCCTAAATAATCAGGTTTATTGTCTTGCTCGTATTCCGTTACTTTTCCATTGATATTTACAAAGCCATCACCAATAGTAAGAACAATTCCCTGATCTGAATTTTTATCTACAATCATGATAATCAACGTGGTCAGCAGCTCTTTAGCGTCTAATAATAATTGATTTTTAATTATTTTAAGTTCTGAAAACAGATCTTTTAGTATAGATTTCAAATGCTGTTCTAAAGACATAGTAGCTTCACTTTTATCAACCATGTCTTTATATCCTTTCTCAATTATAATTTTCTTTAGTATTTTGCATACTAACAGGGAAGCAAACTGACTTTCTATAGCCGTTGTACAGCCATCCATAACTGCACAGATTAATTTGTCTCTCCCGAATTTTCCTATATAAAGAGCATCTTCACAATTGTTGAAATGATAATCTCCAATTTGTATTGCTGAATAAATTTTCATGGCGGCAATTTACTGTTTTATCTGTATAATTTGCCTACACTTTCTTAGCTGTGTTTATTCTTTACCAAAAATACAGATGACAACGGAAGTTCCTCATGCTGACAAGTCTCATCCTGCATCACAAATCCTTCGGATTCAAAAAAAGCAACCAAAGGATTTTCTTTATATTCATGAATCCACAGTCCGTCATAAGATTTACCGATAGCCAGACATTTTTCGAGAAGTGATTGCCTGATGAGTGTATCGTTGTACTTTTTGAGTATTCCAAAATCTGCAATTCTCATTATTCGTGCCTCTTCCTGATTTTTAGGTTTTCTGCCGTTTGATGTAATACAGGCATATCCCACGGGCGTATCTCTTATATAAACAACAAGCCATTGGTTAGACATGCTGTTCATTTCAGCAATCAGGTTTTTGTCATTGAATTTCTTTTCGATATAATCTTCGAGCTGTTGCGGCTCTATTAGTGATGTGAATTTTTCCGTTGCTATTTCTTTAGCTAACGTTGCCAGTAAGCTTCTGCCTTGCTCTGTGGCGATTGTGAATTTTGTAGTGATTTCCATCTCTCTTTCTGTTGGTAAATATGCAAAATTAGAGAGGGTTTTGAGATTTATATCGGTACACAATCGGAAACAATTGTCGGTACAGATCAGCGGATAAGTTGTCCGACCTGCCTTATGGCTTCAATTCTTTTTGGCGTATAGGCATCGGCAAATACGATTCTGAAATAACTGGAAAAAGTATCTGAAAACGAAAAAGTATACCGGGTGTAAATCGTACACCAATTTTATCACATTGGGTATAAAAATAATCCATGTTTGTGGCTTCCGGCATTTTTACCCAAATAGAGTAACCGCCGTCAGGAACTGTGATAGAAGTGCCTCTCGGGAAGTTTTCATTAAGCAGGTGTAAAGTAAGATTGGCATTTTTTGCCAATTGCTTCCGGAATGCCTTAAGATGTCTTTCATAACTGCTTGTAGACAGCAAACGGTTGACTGTTTCCTGATAGACTGGAGATACGGTGCTGCCCAGAGAAAATTTGATCTGTTCTGCTTTTTGGGTAAATTTTCCTGCCGACAGCCACCCGAGCCTGATACCGGGAGCAAGAGTCTTGGCATAGGAAGAATAGGTCATAACAAGTCCGCTGTCATCATAACTTTTAATTGTAGTTGGCCGGGTTCCATTAAAGTTAAGGTCACCATAAATATCATTTTCGATAACTGCAATTTCATAATCCTGCGCCACAGAAAGCACCGCCTTTTTTTTCTCATCTGTCAGCAGGATACCTGTAGGATTATGGAAATTAGGCGTTAGCAGCACGGCGCTTACCTTGTTTTTTGCACATGCTTTTCTAAGAAAGTCTACGTCAAAACCACTATCTCTATCTATTGGAATTTCTATAACTTTTAGGTGGAGTACCCGGATTACTTCCAATATAGAAAAGACACATGGGCTTTCCACAGCAACTACATCGTCGGCAGTACATACAGAAGCCAACGCAATATACAGTGCCTGTAATGCGCCGTCTGTGACAATCAATTCATCAGGATTGAGAAGGGTTTGGTATCCGGCAGCACGCCTGGCAATTGCGTCTTTTAAATCTGGCAGTCCGTTAGAAGGATAATACCGTAACAGATTTGCTCCCTGTTCTCTTACGACCTGCTGCATAGTGCGCAATAGTAGTTTTTGTGGAATCAGGAGGTCACCGGGAGCGGCAACATTAAATTCTGAAAGTTTTCGTCCTTTCCGTAAAGATGTAATGGAGGCAAGGCTGTTTTCAAAGAAAGCATCCCTGATTATGGGCGAACGGTTTGTTTTAACGGGCTCGTGAGATTTGCCAAATTGACGATTCACATAATATCCTGATTTGGGCACGCTTTCAACCAATCCCTGAATGATAAGGTATTCATAACCGTTTTGAACAGAATTGGTGCTTAGCTGGTATTTGTCTTTTAATTCACGTACCGAAGGTAGTTTATGTCCCGGTTTGTATATTCCTTCCCGTATGTTTTTTTCTAAAAACGAAGTAAAGATTTCAAATTTATATGATTTCATACGAGGTGGTTAAGGTATGCTTTGCCTGTTCTTTATTAAACGTTTTTTGTTAAGTTGGTATTACATTTTGCTTTTTAAAATTCGCGTTATTTCTTTTATGCCCAGTAATGTTCCATAGAAATATTCTTCTTTTTTGAAATAAGGGATAAAATAGTTGTCAATAACCAATTGTGTTTCTTCGTTTGTAAATAATATTTCAGTTCCATTTCCGTTTTGTATCCTTATTCGCCTATATCCTTTTGAAATAGCAATTAAGATTCCATTGTCCTTAAAGCGCTTTCCAACGCCCCAAGTTTTAGCGATATGTAGCGATAGATCTTCAAATTTATCTTCTGTAACTATTATCGTATCAATTGTGACAATTGCTATCTCGAAAGAAGTTTCTTTTTCAAAATTATCAATCAGAGCAGTAAGCTCTGCTTTTTGGTCAAAAGTGTATAAATCTTCATAATCATTTACCCATTTTTGATATCTGGGAGGATGCATCCAAAATATATTTCTAACGAGTTCAATACTTTTTGTTCTTAACGAATCAACGTTTTCTGTTTTCTCTTGTGACCAAACATTTGTAAATGTCAAGAAAACAATAATGATAAGAGTGTTTCTCATTTTAAAGTATGCTTTTAAATGACCAAAATAATCACTCAAACTCAGATATGACCTTGTTCTTATCGATTAAAAACAGGTTTATTTTATTAAAATTATTAAAAAGAATTAGCTGTTTGCCAAATCTGCTAATAACTTGAAATGGCCAAAAAGTCCCATTGTCTATATGAATTAATGTTTCTGAAATATTTTCATTATGTAAGTAGTAGAAATTCTCTTTATCTACAAATACCAGTAATGACATCGGATTAATATAAGTATAATAGTAATAATCTTTGATTTTAAATAGGCGTTTTTTTGAACTATAATGAGATCCTATCTCAAATAGAAACTCATTGTTACTCCAATAAATATCAATTTTGGAATACATTTCCGTCTCTATTTTTGTTTTTTCTTTTATTATTTCCTCTGCAAAATCAGATTTGCCTGAAGTAATCAGATTAAACAATTTTTTTGGGATAATATTGGCAGAATAAACATACGTACTATCATTGTCCCAATCGGGCAAGGTAATTTGTTTTTTCTCTAATTTAAGTTTTAAGGATTTTCGGTTTCGGATTGAATACTCAACTAGTTTTAATACTTGCCCAATATCAATTTTATCTGCATTTATTCTTAGAGAGATTCCATAATTTTTTTCCTTTAAATCTATTTCATCTGTATCATAATATCCCTGTTGCGCTTGGATATATGCGGCAGATCTAAAATCGTTCCTTTCATCATTAATGAATTTAAGGTTTGTATTGTTGTTTTCAAACGAATAAATTTCTTCTGGGAAACGTTCTGCATAATCGTTCACGTATTCGATTAATAAAGTATCCTTACAATTGAGTTTTTTTGACAGTTTTTCAGACAGTACTCCTATAACCTTCATTTTTTCGATTTCGGAATATTCAAAACCAGTTTTCAGGTAAATTTTGACATTACCATAAGTTTTTACAAAAAAAATATCTTTATGAGCAAAGATATTATTTGAGAATACCAAAAATACTGTGTAGATAAACAGTCTTTGTTTCATATGTAATTGTTTTTATTTCAAATATATTCAAAATCACATGACTATTGAAAAAGCTCTAATAATTATTGATTTCACAAGGACGTTTCTTTTTTGTATTTTTGTAAAGTACACAAAATTATGACAGAAGAAAAAGTAATATTGGTTAATGAGCGCGATGAGCAGATTGGATTGATGCCAAAGCTGGAAGCTCATGAAAAGGCAGAACTTCACAGGGCCTTTTCAATTTTTATACTGAATTCAAAAAATGAAGTAATGCTCCAGCAGCGTGCTTCACAAAAATACCATTCACCATTGCTGTGGACTAACACCTGTTGTAGCCATCAGCGTGAAGGTGAAAGCAATATTCAGGCAGGAAACCGCCGACTTATGGAGGAAATGGGGTTTTCAACAGAGCTGAAAGAACTGTTTCATTTTATCTATAAAGCGCCTTTTGATAATGGATTGACAGAACATGAATTGGATCATGTAATGGTTGGCTATTTTGATGGTGAACCAGTCATCAATCCGGAAGAAGTGGAAGATTGGAAATGGATGGATATTGATGCAATCAAGGAGGACATGCAGCTGCATCCGGAAAAATATACGGTATGGTTCAAGATTATTTTTGATGAATTTTATCACTTTTTAGAAGAGCATAAGTTGTGAAGTTGAGAGTCATAAAGTCATAAAGTCATAAAGTCTTAAAGTCGTAAGTTTTAAAGTCGTAAGTTGAAAGTCGAAAATCAAAAACCACAAATCAAAAATGAGAGTAACTGTCAGTAGAAAAGCCCATTTTAATGCCGCACACCGCCTGTATCGCAAAGACTGGTCGGATGAGAAAAACGATTTGGTTTTTGGGAAATGCAACAATCCTAATTTTCACGGCCATAATTATGAATTGATTGTTAGCGTGACAGGAAAAATCAATCCTGATACGGGCTATGTGATTGATATCAAGGATTTGGCCGATATTATTCTCGAAGAGGTTGAAAGACCTTTTGACCATAAAAACCTGAATCTGGATGTGCCTGAATTTTCAGATTTGAACCCGACAGCCGAAAATATTGCTGTTGTTATTTGGAATAAGATCAGAAAAAGGATAGAAGCCGATAAGGATCTGGAAGTTATTCTTTATGAAACGCCGCGAAATTTCGTAAGTTATAAAGGAGAAAGCGCCAACTAAAAATCATATAAGTTATTTCAGAAATAATGGTACAAGCCAGATTGTAAATTTCTGTAATTTGTTTTCAAAAAAATATGAGTCTACAACTATACCCGCTGGTTTTCGAACCAATACTAAAAGAACGAATCTGGGGCGGGACAAAACTTAAAACCGTTTTTAATAAGCCAATACAGTCAGATAGTACAGGCGAAAGTTGGGAATTATCCACAGTGGCGGGAGACATCAGCCGCATTGCAGAAGGAGAATATCAGGGAAAATTACTTTCGGACTTGATTTCACAGTTTCCGGAAGAAATTCTGGGTGAGGCAGTGCATAAGAAATTCGGGACAGAATTCCCTTTACTGTTTAAATTTATTGATGCCAAAGAAGACCTTTCAATTCAGGTGCATCCCAATGATGAGCTTGCCAAAAAGCGCCATAATTCTTTCGGAAAAACAGAAATGTGGTATGTGATGCAGGCAGATGAGAATGCCAGGATTGTAGTAGGTTTTAAAGAAAAGTCAAGCAGGGAAGAGTATTTGAAAAATCTGGAAGATAAGACGCTATTGTCAATCTTACAGGAAGTCCCAGTAAAAAAAGGAGATGTCTTTTTCTTAGAAACAGGAACAATCCACGCCATTGGAGCCGGAATTGTGATTGCGGAAATCCAGCAAACTTCAGATATTACCTATAGAGTATACGATTGGGATAGGGTTGATGCCGAAGGAAAATCAAGAGAGCTTCACATAGACTTGGCGCTTGATGCCATCAATTATAATACTACAGATACGGAAAGAACCTACACACAGGAAAAAAATAAAAGTAATCCGGTAGTAACATGTCCTTATTTTATTACCAATTACTTTCCGCTTGATGGTGAGGTGGAAATAAAGAAGCAGCAAGAATCGTTTACTGTGTATATGTGTATGGAAGGTAATTTTACGATAAAGTACAATGGAATGGAATGGAATTATAAAAAAGGAAATACAGTATTATTGCCAGCCGCAATGCGGGAATATCGTTTAGAAGGTGAGGCGGTACTTTTAGAAATTTATATTTAATAGCCTCAAATAGAAAGATTATGCTTAATTTTGCAGACGCAAATTAAAATTTAAAAAAATGGCAAACGTTAGGAATTTAAAGAAAGACATCAATTACGTATTGGGAGACATTATTGAAGCAGTATACATCTGGGAAATGTCTACAACAGGAAAACCAACTGAAGCTTCTGAAGCTTTGATTGATGAAGCAATTGTTGCTTTTGATTCTTTGATCGCAAAAGTGAATGCTAAAAATGTAGAAAACAAAAAAGCACATTTCAAGCAAATCAATGCAGAATTAGAACAAACTGCTAATCAATTGGTTGCTAAAATAAACGCTTTATAGTCTAAAAAAAGATAAAAAAAGTGCAGATTTTTTTTGGAAAATTAAAATTCAGAACTATATTTGCACCCGTATTGAGATGCCGGTGTAGCTCAGCTGGCTAGAGCAGCTGATTTGTAATCAGCAGGTCGTGGGTTCGAGTCCCTCTATCGGCTCAATAAGAAAAACCATCCTTTCGGATGGTTTTTTTGTTTTATAAAGATTTGGAATTATCATAAAAAAACGCCTTGAATTTTCAAGGCGTTTTTTTATTACTGCTTCTGTTCTGCCTGTTTTCTGTCGGCTACAAACTTCGTAAGCATTTTTCCGTATTTGGATTGAGCTACTTTTGGTGACATGGATTTGTCAATAGTGTCCAAATATTTAATATTGGCATTATAAATGTCGGCTAAGGCAATATAAGGAGCTATATCATGGTCTTTATTGTTCAAGGCAAAGTTGATGGCCATCAGATATTTTCTTTTCAGATTATCGCTGTTTTTCTTGTCAAAATCAGAAGATACATCTCTGTTGAATTGCAGGGCTCTTAACTTCTCTTCTGTAAGGCTCAATTGCGTGTTTTTGTATCTTGACATAATTTTTCGATACTCTTCAAACAGTTTTTGATTTTCAGAACCTGTTATTTTTGCGGCAGCAAAAAAAGAATCCAGCCTAGTGTCGATTGTCATATTTCCGGGTTCGGCAAAAAACATCAGATTGTTATCGATGCTGTTGGTTTCACCTCTGTCCAAAAACAGGTAAAGCATTTCCGGAGAATCGATAGTCAGATGGCTTTCAAAGTTCGAATTTCCTTTGATAACAATCGTATCAACAGCAACTAATGCCGTATCTACAATTTTTTGAATGTAGAGCGTGCCTTGTTTCAGACCTTCTACATTTCCTTTGATATGGAGATTTCCTTCTTTCTTTTCTTCCTTACAGGAAATCATTGCTAATGCTGCAAAAGCAAACACTATTTTTCTCATAATTGTTGCTGGTGTTTTTGCGGGCGGTTTCAATTATCTGACAGCCCCTGATTTTAATTCGCGGCAAAATAATAAAAAAATCCCCAATTTAGATTTTAAATTGGGGATTAGTTTTATGGAATATTGATTATCCTTTCAGCCAGGCTTCTCTTAGTTTGGCCTTGCTTGCATCAGTAGCCTGATATCCTTCGATTTCTTCACTTGGAAGTTTTATAACTCCTTTTAATTGGATTTCCTTTCCGTTGCGTTTTACTTTTGCCGTGATAGGGTCATTTTCTTTCCACGTCAGACTACCCATAATCATGTCATACACATTGTCAAGGTTGTATTTTGTGCCGTTGATTTCAAGAAGTATATCGCCATCTTTTATGCCAAGGCTCTTGTAGAAATCAATATTTCCGCTGCCTGGCAGTATAAAAATTTCTTTTGTAGCCGGATTGATTGAAAAATTAGGTTCCATTCCTTTCAGAAAAGCATTTCCTGCAACCGTAGTCTTTCCTTTTGTGACACCCATTTTGGCAAAATAAACATCATAAGGAATTGGAGTTGGCCCGGCAACATAAGTGTCAAGAAACTTTCTTACTGTTGGAGAAGTCAGGGATTCAATTTTGTCAAAAAGTTCGGAATCATCAAAAGCTTTTTTAGTGCCATATTCATTTGAGAGCTTCTGCATCAGGTCAAGAATGCCTCTTTGTCCGTTACTGTCTTCGCGAATCTGTATGTCAAGACACATGGCTATCAGGGCGCCTTTTTCATAAACGTTTTGGTATTGGTCTTTGTATGGTTTTTGCAACACCATTGAACTCATTTTTGTGAATGGCATCGTGTCATCCATAGTTGAAGCGTTAGCTATTTTGGTAGCCATTCTTTCGTAGAATTCGTCTTCCGTAATTAAATCCTGGTTGACCTGGAAAAGATTTGCAAAATATTCCGTTACGCCTTCATACATCCATAAATGTTCAGACATCTTTGGTTTGTTGTAATCAAAGAATTGGATTTCCTTAGAATGGATGGTGAGCGGTGTTACAATGTGGAAGAACTCATGCGAAACAACGTCCTTAAACTGTTCAGCCAACTGTTCTTTTGGCATAGCTTCCGGCATTACTACCGTTGTTGCTGTTGGGTGTTCCAAAGCTCCAAAGCCTTTGGCATCATTTCGGGATGTGTCAGACAGATAGATAAGAACACTGTATTTTTTTGTCGAGTTGAATTTGCCTAAGAAATTCTTTTGGGCAGTCATCATGGTTTTCATTTCCGGGGTAATGCTTTCAGCGGTAACGATGCCGTTTGGAGAATAAACAGCAATCAGTATTTCCATCCCGTTTACGGTAAAAGTAGTATAATCCGGTTTGGAATACATAATCGGGTTTTCAACCAATTCGGAATATTTAGAGACGGTGAAAGTGTCTTTCGTATCTGAAGCATCCGTATCTGTCATAGATGTTGCTCCCCAAAGTGTCGCAGGATGCGCGATATTTACCTGATATGGAGTGTCAAGAAATTCTTTGAAATAGCCCACAAAGGCATGGGTATTCAGCATGATGTTTTTTCCCGCTTCAATATTGCTGCCTGCCGGAGAAAAAATATCGTGTGTTCCTTCAACATCATAAGTGTCATTTACCCAATAGGTAAGTTTTGCAAGTTTTTTTGCATCACTGATAGTCCATGAATTGTCATCTATTTTAGCAACTACCAATGAATTGCCTTTGGCGTCATAGGCTTTTACGTTTTCTAAAAATTTACCGTAATCGTCTTCAGAATAAGTTCCCGGTATTATTTTAGGGATATGGTACGTTATTTTTTCGGATTTAATCGCTGGCGGTAAAACCGTAACCATTACTTTATCGTCTTTGATACCGTTAAGGTCGATTTCTACCTGTACTTCATTTTTTGCAGTTACTGATACTACATTTTCGGAAGGTTTGCAACTCCATAACAATGCTGCAAATGCCAGTGAATAAATTATTTTTCTCATTATTTTTTTGTTTTATCCCAATAGGTTCGCCGAACTGATTTTTTGTTACAGACTCCCCGTTTTTTTTAAGAAAGAATTATATTTTTTTGAGAAAGGTAGTAATTTTTTCGATAAGTTCCGGCATTACCGGCAGGTTCGGATTGGTATAGGTAGCCATGTTTTCGGCATCGTCTCCTTTAATTTCTTTGAAAATGTGATTCATGTTTTGGATAAGAACTAATTCTGATTTGGGATTGGCTTTGTGTAGCAATTCAGCATCCTGTGTCGAAATTTGTATGTCTTTTGTACCGTTGACAATAAGAATCGGTATTTGCAGTTTTTTGATTTCTTCCTGCGGATTGTGTTTCAGCCATGAAATTATATAAGGTTGGACGCTTGCTCTGAAAAGACTTGCCAGCATTGGGTTTTTTAGCTCAAAGGTTTGTCCTTTTTTGAGAGATTCAAGGCCTTTGGCAGTTTCTTCTTTCAGCATGGGTGCCCTGCTGCTGATCTGTTCTATCAAAATTTCATCAATAGGTCTGCCGGCTCCCGCCAGCGAAATAAAGGCGTTTGCATCCGGTACGGCCGCATTCATGCCAATTAAAGAACCTTCACTGTGTCCGGCAATAACAATTTTGTTGAATTGTTTTTTTGCCTTGAAATAGCTAACGATATCTTTTACATCCTGTATTAAAATGTCAAAGCTTAATTTGGATTCGTCTATTTCTCCGGAGCGCATTTCAACAACAGGCCTTTTGTCATAATTGTAAACAGCGTAATTATTTTTGGCCAGTCCTTCTGCCAAAAATTTTAAACTGTTATTGGAAACTCCCGGCTGGTTACCATTTCTATCTGTAGGTCCCGAGCCTGCAATCAGGATGATGAGGTCTGTTTTTTTAGAGGTATTTGGAGTATAAAGAGTTCCTGGGATAAGAGCATTTACATTTATTTCTTCTGTAGAAAATTTGCTTTCCTGAGAAAAAGTGACCATTGTTGAAAATAAGACAAAGCTTAGGAAGATTATTTTTTTTATCATGATGTTAATAGTTTAGAAATGAAATAAGAATTCCGGAAATGATTTCTGCCACTAAAATGGCAAGTGCGAAATATAGTTTGTGCATGCCCGTCTTACTGTTGGTTGCTATTTTGAATCCGTTATAGAGAAGAATTACAAACCATATTAGGCAGAGTATGCTTATTATGGCGAAAAAACCAAGTACAATCATACTGATGGGAGACAGGTTCATTTCGCTGGGCATTGCTTTTGGATTGAAATTTTCAAGCAGGCTGACCGAGATATCTGAAATATAATTTCTGAAGTTGGAAAAAGTCAGCAGGTAAAAAGGAATCCGGCAGATAAGAATTGGATTTACAATATCGATTATCCTGGTTTTGGAATTGATGAGCTTTCCCACAAAAAAAAGTGTCACAAACAAGCAAACAATATTAATCAGGTTGTCAATAAATGGCTGAGCAAGTGTCACACTTTTTGTAAAATGTAAATCTATAACGCCGTCATATCTTCCGTTAAAAAGATAGGCCAGATAACTTCCGATTGCTGTGACTGCCAGCCCAAAAATAAAAAGTCTGGTTTCAGGATTTTTTTCAAAAGGGTTGAGTAGGAGTTTCTTCATTGGTTTCCGGATTTGAGTTTTTTTATTTTTTCGATAATATCGTCCAGTTTGTTCCTGACAGTTGGGTAGCTATTGCCCATCTGAACGGCCATTTCTTTAAGGCTGCCGCTGCTAAGAAAAAATTGAAGAATAAAATTCTGCTCCTCTTCAGAAAGCTGAAGATAAAAGGGTAGTGAATAGTTACCGGAAACGGTAGTCTGGCAGTTTCCGCACTTCAACTGTGATACGGAAAGTGAGTCACTGCAACTGGGGCAATGAATTGGGAGTTTTGGTGTCATGAACTAAAATTAATTTAATTAAATATTAATAAAGTTTATACAAACTTAAATAAAATTAATTTTAGTTTTTGTTTTATTGTGAGAAAAGGCAAAAAAAATATTCCACGAAGGAATATTTTTAAGTATTTATGTTAATCAAATTTATTCTTGATGTAGTATTTTCCGTCCAAATCTTCATCAAAATCATCAATCTTTGGCGGTTTTGGTTTTGGCTTGCTGGCCATTGCTTTTTTCTTCCACAGCTCAAATTTATCTGCGGTAAGTCTTTTCTTCATTATTTCGATTACATCCTTTTCGGCTAATCCTAACTCTTTTTTAATAATCTCAAAAGGATTTCTTTCTTCCAAAGCCAAGGTAACAAGCTTTTCATTTTCCTCTCGAGTCAGCTCAATGTTTTTGCCTTTTTTCATTACATGAAAATTAATTCAGATAAATAGTAATTGTACGTTTTTTAATTGTTACTCAATATTAATAAAAAAAATAATTACTTTTTCAAGCGGTCTTAAATTTTTTCTTCGGGAAGAACCTGGGGTGACCGGTGTTTTTGAAAAGGGATAGCTACTAAATTAGACAATCGGTTGTTTTCAGAAGCTTCCATGTGAGTGTCAACACCATAAACAATTTTTTCTTTCGGGAGTGTCAAAAACGTACCAAAAAGCCTGTCCCATATAGAGAAGATGTTGCCATAATTAGAGTCAGTATAAGGCAAGACATAATGATGGTGTACTTTATGCATATTAGGAGAAACGATAATGTAGCTGATGTATTTGTCAAGTTTTTCCGGAAGCGAAATATTGGCATGATTGAATTGGGAAAACACAACCGACAGTGATTGGTATAAAAAAGCAAGCCACATTGGAGCGCCTGTTATTAATACTGCTGCTGCCGTAAATACAAAACGGACAACACTTTCTCCCGGATGGTGCCTGTTTGCGGTAGTTGTATCTACCCAGGTATCCGTATGATGAATGAGGTGGAAATGCCAGAGCCAACGGGTTTTATGCTGTACAAGATGTGCCAGATAAGCCCCTATCAGGTCAAGAAGCAATAATCCTGTTAACGTGTAAAGCCATAAGGGAAGTTCCGGCAGCCATTCCAGGACTCCGAAATTATTTTTCAATGCCCATTCCGAAGCCAGAAGCAGGATAAAAGCCAAAATGAAATTTACGATTATGGTAGTCAGGGTGAAAAAGATATTGATTCCCGCATGATTCCATTTTTTATAATTAAACCGGAATAATGGAAATGCATTTTCAATCATCCAAAAGATTGCAATGCCACCAACCAATATAAGTCCTCTATGGAGTGAAGGAATGGTTGAGAAATAATCGACAATATCATTCATATCCTGCAATTTTAGTTTATGTTCCAAACATGACCGTAAATGTGGTCCCGATATTGACTTCGCTGGCTACAGTGATTTTTCCTTTCATGCTTTCGATTTGTGTTTTCGTCATAAAAAGCCCGATGCCCTTGGCTTCCGGGTGATTATGGAAAATCTGGTTCATGCCAAAAATCTTGTGACCGTTTTTGTTCAGGTCGATTCCAAGTCCGTTATCGATAACATAAAGATAAACAATATTATTTTTCCTTTCAGAACGAATTGTAATTTCCGGTGTTCTTTCCAGCGCCCTGTATTTTAAAGCATTGCTGATAAGGTTATGGAAAATGCTTTCCAGATAAATTCTGGAATAGGCTATTTCCGCTACCTCTTTAAAATCGGCCTTAATAATTGCGCCGGATTTTAGTATTTCACCTTGCAGCGATTCAATTGTCTTGGAATAAATCTGTTGGAATGACAATAGTTCTTTTTCAACTTTATTTTTTTTGATATGTAGTACTTCCATCAACTGGTTTAGCGAGTCGTTCAGGTTCTGCGCAACCTTTCTAAGCATTTCAAAAATCGTCTTATACTCTTCAATTGGGCTGTCCTTTTCAATAGTGGCAATCAAGGCTGTAATGTTTGAAGCAGGCGAACGAAGATTGTGTGAAGTAATGTTGGCGAAATCATTAAGCTGTTGGTTTTGTATGGTAAGCTCATCCATCAGATTTTCCTGAATGATTTTATCCAATAGCAGGCGTTGGGTGTTTTGTCTGATTTTTATATATGCAAAAATCAGTATTCCAAAGGTGACAAAAATAAACAAGAAGAAACGGTTGTTTCGTGCCTGTACATTTTCTTCTGTCTGGGCAAGATTGTCTGATAAGATGAGTACAGCCTGTTTTTGATAATCACGGATTGACCTTCTTATGGAGTCCATAACTTCTTTACCACGGCCTTTTTTAATCAAAGCGGCGGCTTCTTCCATGCCATATTCCCTTCGTGTCTTGATTACCATAGCGCTCACTTTTTGCTTAGATTCGATTAGCTTTTCTAACGTATCAAGTTTTTTGCTCTGGTATTCATCGGTTTCGTTCATAGAACGAAGTGAATCAATCCAGATTTCAAGATTTTTATGGCCGTGGTTGTATACTTCCAGATAGTTTTCATCTCCGGTAATCGTATAGCCGCGTGCTCCTGTTTCGATATCGATAGTGCTGGAAAGCACTTTTTCAAGAACGCTGTTGATGTTGCTCGTATGGTTAACAATCATCCTGTTTTGCTTTACAGATTGTGAACGGCTGTGAATGGAGTAGGCAAGAATTGCAAAAGAAGCGACAATAACAATGAAGGTTATGTCAATAGTGGTTTTTAGAGATATTTTTCCCATTAGTATTTTGCGGTATTATTTGTTTTGGGGCGCCTTTTCAGGACAATGCAAAGTAATGCAATTATTTTTTTGTATACGTTTAAAAATAAAGCAAGGTTTTTGGAATGCAGGAAATCTGATAAACAATAAAAAAAAACTGCCCGAAATCCGGGCAGTTTATGAAAATAATAAAATTATAATTAAGATTTTTGTTTCCTGAATTTGACATTCATAATGACAATGGCGAGGATAATAAGTACAATGCCCACCCATTGCAGAAATACGACTTCTTCATTAAGCAGAAAGAAGGCCATAAGCACGGAAACAGGAAGTTCGAGTGAAGAAACAATACTTCCTAATCCAATGCCTGTAAGCGGAAATCCTGCATTTAAAAGCATTGGAGGTATGATAGTTCCAAATAGAGAAAGTACGATTCCCCATTTTAAGAAAATGCTCGTATCAAAAGGTGTGTTTTGGGTAATCAGTGCAAACGTAAGTACAATGATTCCGCCTCCCAAAAGCATATAAAGGCTTCTTTGTGCCGATGAAATTCCAACAGCAATTCTGTTAGCCGTAAACATAGTAGTTGTAAAAGAAGCCGCGGCCATTAATCCCCAGGCAATTCCGCGCCAGTCTAAGTCTGCTTCAGTATTGATAAGGTTTGTGGCCAAAGCTGTGCCAATCAATACAATAACAACCGCAACAATCTTTGTAGCAGAAGGAAGCTTTTTTTCAAGAAACATTTCTAAAAGAACACCCATCCAGACGGTCTGCATGAGCAATACGATTCCTATAGAAACAGGAATGTAACGAACGGCAAGATAATAAAAGATACTGGTCAACCCGGTAGATGTACCGGCAATCATCAAATGTGTGATGTTCTTTTTGGAGGCTTTAATCACCACGTTGTCTTTTCTCGATTTTTGAAAAGCATTGATGAGAAGTATCCCTATAATTCCGAACAAAAACTGCGATGAAGTGACTTCGGCTGTTGTATAGCCTTCGCCATAAGCCATCTTTACAAAAGTGGCCAGCATTCCATAACTTGTAGCGCCTAAGCCTACAAGAAGAACTCCTTTTAGTACTCTATTTCCTAACATTTTTTCATTTTTAAAAAGCGGGCAAAGATAAGGCATAGTTTTTTTGCAAATGCTTTTTTGTCATTAAATAATACTATTTTAACAGGATTATAGTTAATAAGTAATAGCCAATAGCTGTATTAAAATCCATTAGAATAGTATGATTCAAAGAACCCTCCTGTTTGTGTCCTTATACTTAATTAGTTGTGGTGAAGGACCTGCTGCTGTTAAGAACAATAAAAAACGCGACTATGCGACATTCCACAAGGAAGCAAAGGCATTTTGTAAAAAAGAGAAATTTAACGAAGACTATTATTTTCTGGTCGATCTGAGTGTTCATTCCGGTAAAAACAGATTTTACATTTATGATTTCAAAACCGGTAAAATTAGTGATGAAAAACTTGTGACACATGGAAGTTGCGACGCAGGTCAGGTAAACGATACCAAATGGGAGAAGGTGAAATTCAGCAATAAAGACAATAGCCACTGCTCGTCAAAAGGAAAATACAAGATAGGGAAGAGAGATTCCAGTACCTGGGGCATCAAGATAAAATATTGGCTGCATGGATTGGAAGAAACAAACAGCAATGCAGTAGACAGGATAATTGTGCTGCATTCCTGGAGTGCCATTTCCAATACGGAAATCTTCCCGAAATATACACCCCTGAGTTGGGGCTGTCCGGCGGTATCGGATGATTTTATGAAAGTTCTTGATAAAAAGCTTCAAAAAACAAACAAGCCGGTACTGTTATGGATTATTGATTGAGTGACAAGTGATTAATAAAAAAACCTGCGAAAATCTCGCAGGTTTTTTTTAAAGTTAGATAGCAGGTGGTAGATAGCAGATAGCAGGTGGCAGATGATAGAGAAGAGACAATAGATGATAGAAAATTCAGAGAAACAGAAATCTGCAGTCTCAAATCTTAAATCTTAAACCTACAATCTTGAATCTGCAATCTTAAATCTGCAATCTTAAATCTGCAATCTCAAATCCCAAATCTTACTTAATCAACTCAAAGCTTCTCTTTACAAAAGCAGTCAGTTCTTCACCTTTTAATAGGTTTTGAGACAGTTTTGCCAAATCAAGTGCTTGTTTAACCAAGGCTTCCTGATGTGACTTGTCTTTAGAATTCAATATGTTGGAAGCCAATTCATGGTTGGTGTTAACCACCAGATTGTACATTTCCGGCATGTTGCCCATTCCAAACATACCGCCACCTCCGGTCTGGCTCATTTCTTTCATACGGCGAAGAAATTCGGGTTGTGTAATCACAAATGGCGCCGACTGGCTGTCTAACGCTTCCAATTGGATAGAATATTTCTTATCCGAAATAACGCCCTCCAGTTCGGTTTTAAGCTTTTCTTTTTCCTCATCAGAAAGTTTGGAAATCGTTTCTTCTTCTTTCTTGATTAGGTTATTAATATGGTCGGCATCAACACGCGCAAATGTCAGCTTTTCATTATCAGCCTCCAATTTTTGGATAAGGTGTGAAATGATTGGCGAATCCAAAAGCAATACTTCATAGCCTTTGGCCTGAGCTTCGGCTATATAACTGTGCTGAGCATCTGTGTTAGAAGCATATAAAATGACAAGATTGCCATTTTTGTCGGTTTGCGTTTCTTTTGTTTTCTCTTTTAATTCCTCCAGCGTATAATATTTGCCGTCAACGGTTGGATATAATGCAAATGCGCCTGCTTTTTCGTAAAACTTAGGCTCAGACAGCATTCCGTATTCCAATACAATTTTGATATCGTTCCATTTTTGCTCAAAATCTTCACGGTTTTCAGTAAAAAGTGATTTTAGCTTGTCGGCTACTTTTCGGGTAATGTAATTGGAAATCTTTTTCACGGCACCGTCAGCTTGCAGGTACGAACGTGAAACGTTTAACGGGATATCCGGAGAATCGATAACTCCTTTCAGCATGGTCAGGAATTCAGGCACGATTCCTTCTACATTGTCGGTTACGAAAACCTGATTCTGATACAGTTGGATTTTGTCTTTTTGTATCTGCAGGTCGCCTGTCATTTTTGGGAAATACAGAATACCGGTCAGGTTAAAAGGATAATCAACATTCAAATGGATATTGAAAAGCGGTTCTTCAAACTGCATCGGATACAATTCTCTGTAGAAATTCTTATAATCTTCATCCGTAAGGTCAGACGGTTGTTTGGTCCATGCCGGATTAGGATTATTGATGATGTTATCCACTTCAATAGTCTCGGCTACATAATCATCCGGAGCATTTTCCGGTTTTGGAAGCGTTTCAGTTCTTGTTCCGAATTTAATTGGAACAGGCATAAATTTGTTGTATTTCTGCAACAATCCTGAAATTCTTCCTTCTTCAAGAAATTCGAGAGAATCTTCTGCAATATGCAGTATGATTTCGGTTCCGCGTGAAGTTTTGTCGGATGGTTCCAATGTAAATTCAGGACTTCCGTCACACGTCCAATGAGCAGCCGGTTCGTCTTTATAGGATTTAGTAATGATTTCAACTTTTTCTGCTACCATAAATGCAGAATAGAAACCAAGACCAAAATGTCCAATAATTCCTGAATCTTTGGCAGAATCTTTATATTTTTCAAGAAATTCCTCCGCCCCGGAGAAAGCCACCTGGTTGATGTACTTTTCTACTTCTTCTGCCGTCATACCCAAGCCCTGGTCAATAATATGGATTTTCTTGCCATCCTTGTCAACCTTTACCTCGATAATCGGATTTCCATATTCTACTTTTGCCTCGCCAATATTAGCAAGATGCTTTAGTTTTAAAGTAGCGTCTGTAGCATTGGAAACCAACTCACGTAAGAAAATTTCATGGTCGCTGTATAAGAACTTTTTGATAAGCGGGAAAATGTTTTCTACCGAAACATTAATTTTTCCTGTTGTCATAAACTATTGATATTAATATTGTTAATTATTTTCGGTATTATTATTTTCAAATAGAATACCAAATATTATTAAAATGACAAATTGGCTGAATTGTTAATTTTAAGATAATAAAATTGAAATTTTAACATTTCAAAATCAATCCATTGTATATTTGTAGTGTAAATAAACTTTAAAAATACCAATCTATGAAAAAATTAATCTTATTTGGAGTTTTTGCATTACTATTTGCATCGTGTAAAACTTCATCAATAACTAACACAAAGACGGATAGGTCTTCACAGGTTGCAATTAAAGGAAACTGGGTTATCAGTTCTGTTAGTTATCCCGGTTCTGAATACATTAAAGTAAATTCCTTTCAGCTTGCCGATTCGCAATGTTTTGTAGGAAGTACGTGGAAATTCATTTCAAACAACAACAAGGGAGAAATGGCATTGACCAAAATGGGATGTCCTGCATTTAGCTCACCAATTACGTGGTTTGTCAACAAAGACGGACAATTTGTCCTAAAAGTTCTTGATGCGGGTGAAAAAGCAAAAAGAGTTAGAGATGGTTATGTATTAGGCGTAGCTAACCAGTCAGAAAACTCATTCCAGTTGATTGACAAAATTGACGTAGGTGGAAAACTGACAGATGTTGTATATCAATTCACAAAAGTAAACTAATCCAAAAACAATAATCGATATGAAAAGAATTGGAATATATTCATTAGCATGTTTATTTGCTATAGGTACGTTTTTTACAGGCTGTGAGTCTGCAAAAAATATGAATAATACTCAAAAAGGAGCCGGTATTGGTGCTGCGGCAGGTGCTGTAATTGGTGGTATTTTGGGTAACAATATAGGTAAAGGCGGTAATACTGCTTTAGGTGCTGTTCTTGGAGGTGTTGTTGGTGGAACCGTTGGAGGTGTTATTGGGAACAAGATGGACAAACAGGCCAGAGAAATTGATAATGCGCTTCCGGGAGCCGAAGTAGAAAGAGTAGGAGAAGGAATCAAATTGACATTAAATGAAAATGCGGTGCGTTTTGATACTAACAAATCAACTCTGACAGCTACGGCTAAAGCGAATCTGGATAAACTGGTTACTGTGTTTAATTCTTATCCTGATACTAACATTCAGATATACGGATATACAGACAGTACTGGTCCGGCTGACTATAACCTGAAATTGTCTGGTGAAAGAGCAGCTTCTGTAAAGAATTATTTGGTTAGCAAAGGTATCAATGCTTCCCGATTCAATACAACAGGTTTAGGAATTGCTGACCCAATCGCAACAAACGATACTCCTGAAGGAAGGTCTCAAAACCGTCGTGTTGAATTTGCAATTACGGCAAATGAGAAAATGGTACAGGATGCCCAAAAAGAAGTGAAAAACTAAATTATACAATAATATAGTTGCTAAGGCCGTCTGAAAAGACGGCCTTTTTTTGTGCCTATAAATAAAGTTTAAATCCGTGATGTTCTTAGCGTCTTAGCGTAAAAGTAATTGCTCGCAAAGCCGCAGTTTTTTTGGATGCTCTTTCGCTATACATAAACTTCTGTAATCTGTGTAATCACTCTAATCTGCGGCTAAATAAAAAACAACCAAAATTCACTTTTTCAAATTGACACAAAATTCTCAATAGTGGTTTCTAGAGTTTTAGTTCAAATTTTTTGAAAGATATTTAACAGATGTTTATATGTTTCAGAAATAATTGAAATGTACCTTTACTGTACAATCTAAAAAAGAGGTTTATCATGGCAACAGCAAAGAATTCAAAGTCAAAAAAACAGCTAATTGATGACGACAAGCTAATTGAAATGTATATGAATACTGTTCTCGAAAAAAATGAAGCTCCCAAAAACGTCTATCTTTTTTGCAAAGAAAACACCGTTGAAGAAGCTGATTTTTACTCCTTCTTTAATTCACTGGATGCACTGAAAGAAACAATTTGGGTCAAATTTTTTGAAAATACTATAAATACCTTACATAAGGATACAAATTATGCAGGTTATGAAAACAGAAACAAGCTATTGTCGCTGTATTTTACATTCTTTGAAATCTTAACCTTAAACAGGACGTATGTCTATTATGCCCTGAAGGATAATAAGGAATGGCTTCGTAATCTCAAACAATTGACATCGCTACGAAACCATTTTAAGGATTATATCGTAGATATATTAAAATCTGCTGAAACTGAAAAAGACAGCAAGATTAAAAAAGTCACGACACCTTTGTTTTCTGAAGGAGCCTGGCTTCAGTTCTTATTCATATTGAAGTTTTGGCTGGACGACAGGTCAAAGGGATTTGAGAAAACGGATGTTATGATTGAGAAAGCCGTAAAGGCCACTTTTGATATTTTGGATACCACACCGTTGGAAAGCCTGTTTGACCTGGGTAAGTTCATTTGGAAAGAAAGAGTATAAGTTGAGGACGAGATGAAGACATTAGATAAAATACCCGTAAATAAAATTGAAAGGGCAGGCCAACTGGTAAAGACCGGAATCAAAGTAGGAGGTAATTATATAGCCTATTATGGTGAAAAAATTGTCAATCCGTCCCTGACAAAAGAAAAGCTGAATGAAAATAATGCCGAAGATATCTATGACGGATTGAAAAACTTAAAAGGCAGTGCTTTAAAAGTAGCCCAAATGCTAAGCATGGATAAAAATATCATGCCGCGGGCTTATGTAGAAAAATTTTCACTGGCACAATTTTCAGTTCCACCCTTGTCAGCACCCTTGGTCAGAAAGACGTTCAAAAAATACCTGGGCATGTTTCCCGAAGAAATATACGATTCCTTTACGGCCGATTCTGTAAATGCAGCAAGCATTGGACAAGTCCATAAAGCAACCAAAAACGGAAAAAATTTGGCTGTAAAAATCCAGTATCCGGGAGTGGCAGACAGTATTAGTTCTGATTTGGCTATAGTCAAGCCTTTTGCCATCAAGATGTTTAACCTTCAGGGGAAGGATTCTGAACGCTATTTTAAGGAAGTCGAAAACAAGTTGTTAGAAGAGACCGATTATGAACTGGAATTAAGACAAGGTGTTGCCATAGCAGAGGCGTGCAGCGGGATTGCCAATCTGAAATTCCCGAAATACTATCCGGAATTGTCTTCTAAAAAGATTATTACGATGGATTGGATGGACGGTGAACACTTGTCTGAATTTGTAGCCCACAATGAAAACAGGGCAAAAGGCGATAGCATTGGCCAAGCTCTATGGGACTTTTATATGTTCCAGATGCATCAGTTAAGACAGGTTCATGCAGACCCGCATCCGGGCAATTTTTTAATTGATAAGGAAGGAAACCTGATAGCGATTGATTTTGGTTGCATAAAACAGGTGCCGGAAGATTTTTATATACCGTATTTTGAATTGGCCCGACCTGAAATTATGGATAATCAAAAGCTTTTCCTTGAGAAATTATATGAGCTGGAGATTTTACGCAAAGATGATACGGATGAAGAAGTAGCCTATTTTTCAGAACTATTCAACAGGCTTTTGCGTTTGTTTACAAAACCCTATCAAACGGATGCTTTTGATTTTTCTGACGAAGCCTTTTTTGGTGAGATGGCGCAGCTTAGCGAAGAATACAGCAAAGATTCAAAGCTTAGAAAAATGAATGGCAATAGAGGGTCAAAACACTTTTTGTACATCAACAGGACTTTCTTCGGATTGTACAGCCTGTTGCATGATTTGAAAGCAAGAATCAGTACAGAAAATTATAAAAAATACATGAAAGATTAATTTTTGTTTTTAATGGTTGGTTAGGTTGTAAGAGCGGTTTTCATACGTGAAAATCGCTCTTATTTTTTATGAAAAAATGTAACTTTTTATCACCCTAATGTGTTGATTAGATGATTTTAATAACAAAAAGAAAGATTAAACTTACTTTTTTTATTCTTTTTCTCTCCCATAATTAAAAAAACTTATCAACACAAAGAGTCAAATATTGTAGTTCGACGATACGGAAATGTAGTTAGTCGTCATTATTCTTAAAATACTTTTCCTAGTCTGAAATTATGTTAAAACAATTTGGTTTTATCATAAATTTCGATGTTAAACCCCTAGACTATGAAAAATAATTACAAAAATTTATCAAATGATGAATTTGGAAGCATTCCCCGTGCAAAAATTCTTCAATTGATTTTGATGCTGTTTGTCTCTTTGACAGCATATGAAAGTTTTGGACAGGTTAGTGCTTATACTTTTTCCCAATCGTCCGGCACTTATACTTCTCTACCAACATCAACTGTAGTGCATGCTTCAGGTTGGGATGATAATGTAGCTTCCGTAACTATTCCATTTACTTTTACATTTAACGGAACTGGCTATACTTCATGTTCTGTAAATTCAAACGGTTATGTGACTTTTGGAGGAACGGCATCCGGAACGACAGATTATAATCCTATTTCACAGGGAAATGCCTATTCAGGAGCTGTTAGCGCCTTAGGAGGAGATTTAACATCCAACAGTTCAACCATTGTTTATGGAACTACCGGTTCGAGCCCAAACAGGGTATTTGTAGTTCAATGGAATAATACGAGGCGATACAGTGCTGGTATAATAAATGGAGATTTTAATTTTCAGATACGATTGTATGAAACCACCAACGTTGTTGAAATGAGATATGGCAACTGTACTCCCGCGACCAATACTAATTTTAATGTTCAGGTTGGATTGAGAGGTGCAACCAATGGCGATTTCAATAACAGGCTTTTACAGACAAATGGCCTCGATTGGTATAATAATACGACAGCTGGAACACTAAACACGCATGCTTGCAGAACCAGAAATAATACTTATCCATCATTAGGGACAACTTTCACATGGACACCACCACCGGTATGTTCTGGTGCCCCTGCAGCTTCAACAACTGTAAGTTCTGCAAATCCGGTTTGTTCTGGTGCTAATTTTACACTGTCCCTTGGAACTACCTATACTGGAACAGGAATAACCTATCAATGGCAAAGTGCAGATAATGCTTCGTTTACTACAGGGTTGACAAATCTTGGTACATCCAGTACACAGATAGTTAGCCAGACTTCCAATAAATATTATAGGGCAAGAATAACTTGTAGCGGCAATACTACGATTTCAACACCGCTTTTAGTGTCTACTACACTTTGTTATTGCCCAACCATATCCACAAGCAATAATGAATATATTTCCAGGGTTGTTTCAGGCGGATTTTCAAATACGAGTACGCAGTCAAACTATGCTAATTATACAGGGTTGGGTTCAATTGCTTCTGTAATGCAGGGAACAGCTACCTCGACCATTAGAGTGACAACTGCTAACGGACATGTTAATGATGGTATTTATCTTTTTGCCGATTGGAATCAGGATGGCGATTTTGGTGATACGGGTGAAGTTGTGACAGGCCCGATTGCCGCATCTGGAAGCGGTACTTACACTCTGACCGTTACAGTACCGGCCGGTGCAACTCTTGGTACAACCCGAATCAGAATAAAATTATCTCGTAATGCAAATAATAATCCTTGCCAGGCTACATTCGCCAATGGCGAAGTAGAAGATTATCTAATTACCGTAATTCAGTCATGTTCGCATACGGTTACGGCTACTCCGGGAAGAAGTTGCGGACCGGGAACGGTAACCTTAACAGCTATAGGCGGCACCGGAACTACAGAATACAGGTGGTATGAATATATAAGCAGCGGAAGTCCGGTTGCGGTTACACCAACAGGCTCGTTTGTGACACCATCATTAAGTGTTACAAAAACCTATTATGTAACAGCCTATAACGGCGTTTGTGAAAGTCCGAGATTTCCTGTCAACGCTTTTGTATATCCTGCTCCTTCATCATCTGTAACCCCGGCTGCCGCGAGTTTGTGCGATGGGGTAATTGAACTGGTAGCAACAGGAAGCAATTCCGGAACTACAGATACGCTTTTCTACGAAGACTTTGAAGTGTCTACATCTACGTTAATGATGTTACAGGATTATGGCTCATCAACTTATGGATACTGGTATATTGAAGAAAGCCCTAGCGAATATGTCAGTTATGAAACGGTGAATTCAGGAAGCAGTTTTGGAGCCATTGATTCTAATTACGACAATAATGGTTTCTCAAATAATGCTCTGACTATGAGTGCAGCAATCAATACTTATAATTACACCTCGCTCGCACTTAGTTTCAGACAATATTACAGATATTACAATTTTGATGCCCCAGACAGGGCTATTATAGAAGTAAATACAGATGGTGATTTGGATGGTGTCTGGACGGCCATACAAACCTATACCAGTACTCAGGGCACAGCGACCAACTTCGCTACGGTTAATATTAACCTTTCAGCTTACATAAATCAGCCTAACCTGAGAGTCCGCTTCAGGTATTATTCAGGCTGGAATTATGGCTGGAATGTTGACGATATCAGAATTACAGGAACTTCAGTTCCTTCCCCTGTAGCATGGACTCCAATTGCCGGACTGTATACTGATTCCGCTTTAACAATTCCTTACACAGGTGGAAATATTGCAACGGTGTATGCCTATCCGGATGCAGCCCAAACCTATACAGCCACTGTAACAAACGGTTCAGGATGCCAGGCAACCGATACGGCAGTTATTTCCGGAAGTTCTAACATTTGGAACGGGACATCCTGGAGTTCGGGAACAGCACCGGTAGCCGGAACCGAAAAGATAATCTTTAACGGAAATTATAGCTCTACAGGCGATATTTCAGGATGCCTGCTTCAGGTAAACAGCGGTAATGTGGTAATTAATGCAGACAATACCGTTACTGTTGCAAATCAGGTGAGAATAAATCCTGCGGCTACATTCACATTGGAAGATACAGCCAGCCTTCTGCAAACTGCGGGAACAACCAATACCAATATTGGCATCATCAGGTCAAAACGCAGAACGCAACCGGTAAAAAGGCTCGATTTTACATATTGGTCTTCTCCTGTTGCCGGACAAACATTGTATAATTTGTCGCCAGCAACAATGGCAGATAAATATTATAGCTGGAATCCGGTCAGCCAGGCATGGGTGACGCACATGAATGGAAATGTAACCATGACAGATGCAAAAGGTTATATTGTGAGAGCGCCTCAGAGCTTTTCTACTACATCGGCAGTACAATACGAGGCCATTTTTCAAGGAGTGCCGAATAATGGCGATATCAGTATTCCGGTTTATGGAAACACCAGCACTTTGCCGGCAGATTATAAGTGGAACCTGATAGGTAATCCGTATCCGTCAGCAGTAGATTTGGACGAATTTCTTTCTTATGCCAACAATGTTGCTGCATTAGATGGGACAATCTATTTGTGGACGCACAATTCAGCGCCAAGTAATGCCGTTCCGGGTGACCAAACCTATAATTATACAGCAAATGACTATGCAACTTACAATTTGTCCGGAGGTGTGGCCACATCACCGGCAACTCCTGACCCTTTAAATCCTGAAATCAGCGATAACTTCAACGGAGCTATACCAACGAAACATTTGGCTTCAGGACAGGCATTTTTTGTGAGAGGTCTTGGAAATCTTCCCGCAAGATTTACCAATGATATGCGAATTCAGGATGAAAACAACCGATTCTTCAGAAATATGAATCCTGTTAAACGGAATGCTGCCAACTCAGGAATTGAAAAAAACAGGTTCTGGCTCAATCTTAGAAATAATCAGGGTGCTTTTAACCAAACACTGGTTGGATATATAGAAGGTGCTACCAATGGTTTGGACAGAGGTTTTGACGGTAGTCTTTTTGGAGGTAATCATGTTACTATTTATTCTATAAACGATTCACAAAAACTGGCAATACAGGGACGTGCACTTCCTTTTGATAATTCAGATGTGGTTAATTTAGGAATCAAAACTACCATTGCCGGAGCCTTTACCATCAGCCTGGATATGCTGGACGGACTGTTTGTAAATCAGGATATTTACTTGAAAGATAATCTTCAGAACGCTATCCATAATCTCAAATCAGGGCCTTACAGCTTTACGACAGGGATAGGAACATTTGAAAACCGATTCCAGATAGTTTACAGAAATGAGGCTTTGGGAATACCGGAATTTAATCCAGAAAGTATCGTAATCTATAAAAAAGATAAGGATGTTGTTGTTACCTCCGGAACGGCAACCATAGAAGGAGTAAAGGTTTTTGACATTCAGGGAAGATTATTGTTTGACGGACAGAAAATCAATGCTTCTGAAAAAGTAATCAAGAGCCTGCCTCCAACAGACCAGGTATTGATTGTTCAGGTTGTCACAACAGTGGGAATACGAATTTCCCGGAAAATACTTTATTAGAACTGTACCCGCATTCAATAGAAACAGCCTTTGAGAAATTTTCCCAAAGGCTGTTTTGTTTGTAATTTGAGTCAGATTAGAATTTAAATCCTAAACCAACCTGGAATACGGAATTTTTTGCGTCGGTATCCTTAATAACCTCATTAAAACTATGGTTGTATCTACCGTTGATGAATAAACCCCCGTCAAACTGGAAGGTAAGTCCGGCTGCCAAACTCATGTCAAAATCATTGACCTCGTCTAGCTCTTCTCCGGCGTTTCCATCATTATTGTCCAGGTCGATTTTTTCGTTAATCTTAAATCCGAACTGCGGACCGGCTTCGATACTAAATCCTTTCACGATATAAAGCTTTGCCAATATAGGAACATTAATATAGTCCAATTGGTACTCAGCAGTATAATTGTTTCCTAAAAAGGAATAATCCCTTTCAAAACCTTGTCGCGAATAAATCACCTCCGGCTGGATAGAGAAGGAATCATCAATAAGCGGAATTTCGGCTATGGCACCCACATAAAAACTTGTTCTTGCGTCAGGGCCTTCGTCAAAATCACCTTTTGTAACTGTAGAATAATTTAAACCGGCTTTTACTCCAAATCCTGCCTCATTAAATGAACCTGAAGATTGTGTAGTTTGCGCATAAGTTGCCATCCCGGCAAGTAATAACACATTAGTCGAAATAATTTTTAATAGCTTCATAATTAAATTATTTTTGTTAGTTCTTATGTTAAATTACGACATTTATTATGCCAGCATAGTACTATTAACATAACTTTGACAGATGGCAAATTGGGCAACTTACATTAAAAATTTTCAGTCTTTCCTGAAGATAGAAAGAGGATTGTCACAAAATACGATTGACAATTATACTTTTGATATTGAAAAGATGGTTTTTTATTTATCTGAAAATCAGATAAATGAAAGCCCTGTTTCGGTTTCTGATGAAACGATACAGCAATTTATTTATGAAGTTTCTAAAACCATAAATCCCCGCTCGCAAGCCAGGATAATTTCCGGATTAAGGAGTTTTTTCAATTATATGATTTTTGAAGATTACAGAAATGATAATCCGATGGAACTTGTGGAAATCCCCAAAATAGGACGAAAACTCCCCGATACTTTGTCTACAGATGAAATAGATAAAATTATTGGTGCCATTGAACTCAATACAGACCAGGGCGAAAGAAACCGCGCCATGTTGGAAACCCTGTATGGCTGTGGTCTTAGGGTTTCAGAATTGATATCGCTGCGTATTTCCGATTTGTTCTTTGAAGAAGGATTTATAAAAGTAAAAGGGAAAGGCGACAAGCAGCGTTTCGTGCCTATTGGAAATCTTACACAAAAATATATCGACATATACAAAACGACTGTACGGTCACATCTCGATATTCAAAAAGGACATGAAGACACGCTGTTTCTTAACAGGAGAGGTAAACAGCTTACCCGGGCGATGGTTTTTACGATAATCAAAGACCTGGCGGTAAAAATAAATCTTAAAAAGACAATCAGTCCGCATACCTTCAGGCATTCTTTTGCCACACATCTTCTTGAAAATGGTGCCGATCTGCGTTCCATCCAACTCATGCTCGGACATGAATCAATTACCACAACAGAAATCTATGTCCACCTCGACAGAAGGCATCTTACCGATGTTATGAATGCATTTCATCCAAGAAAATAACCGTTAAACGATTTTGTGTTTTTCTAAGGAAGATTTGACATTTTGGTGTATACTTTTGTTGCACCTAACCAATATGTTAACCCTTAATGGCGTTCGAGAATTACGTTAATTCAAATGAATCGTACACTTCGAATCAATTTTATGAAAAACTTCTGAGAGAAATCCCGGATTTGATTTTTCAGTTTAAAATTGAGAAAGACAACACTTACAGCATGCCGTTTGTAAGTCATTCCGCCATGGAAATTTATGGTTTTGACAAAGACTTTCTGGAGCACGATGCCGGTCCGATCATCACGGAACGCATTCTTAAAGAGGATGTGAAAGGATTTTTAAAATCAGTACTTAAATCAAGGGATACATTAACAAGATGGAACCATGAATACAGGGTTCAGCTTCCAAAAAAAGGAGTCCGTTGGCTGAAAGGTTCAGCCAAACCGGAAGCCATGAAAGATGGAAGTGTTGTGTTTTATGGCCGCATTACCGATATAACGGCAAATAAGGAACAGGAGTTGAGGTTAGTATTATCAGAAAAACGCTTTGAATTTGCACTGGAAGCTTCTATGGGAGGTGTCTGGGATTGGAATCTTGTAAACAATACTGTTTTCTATTCCGAACAATCCATGAAGATTTTGGATTTGGATGAAGCCGAAGGAATTAATTCTTTTGAAAATTGCATTTCTAAAGTACATCCTGACGACCAGAAAGAATATCTGACCGATATCGACATGCACCTCAAAGGAATAACAGATGTATACGAAAACCTGCATAGGGTTAAAGGCAGAAAAGGAACCTATAAATGGATTCTTGACCGTGGTAAAGTAATCGAACGCGACAAATCAGGCAAGCCGTTAAGAATTATAGGAACGCATACGGATATTTCTTCACAGAAGGAGAGAGAAGACGAGCTGAAAAAGACACTGGATATTGTGAGTGAACAAAACAGCAGGCTCTTGAATTTTGCCCATATCGTTTCGCATAATCTGCGCTCGCATGCCGGAAATTTTACCATGCTTTTGGATTTGGTAGATGATATTCAGGATTCCGGTGAAAGGGAGGAAACCTTACAACATTTAAGAACTATTTCTAATGATTTGACCCAAACAATCGAACATTTGAATGAATTGGTCAACATACACACCGAAATAAAAATTGCTCGCGAAAACTTAAATCTTCATGAGTTTTTTCAACGAACTTTAAATGTTTTGAGCGAGAAGATAAACAAACATGACGTAAAAATTATCAGTCTGATTCCGGATGATGTTCAAATCAATTACAACCCGGCTTATCTGGAAAGCATACTTTTGAATTTTACAACCAATGCAATAAAATATTCCCATCCGGACAGGAGATTGGAAATTACCTACCAGCTTACTTATGAAAAAGGTAAAAAGGTATTGACGATTTCTGACAACGGGCTTGGTATAGATTTGGAAAAATATAAAGATTCGCTTTTTGGAATGTATAAAACATTTCACCAGCATCCGGATTCCAGAGGAATTGGCCTTTTCATTACAAAAAATCAGGTAGAGGCTATGGGAGGTAAAATAGAAGTTAAGAGTAAAGTAGGAGAAGGTACCGCATTTAAAATATATTTTAATGAAAAAGTTTAATGATGTTTTTGTAGTTGATGATGATAAAGTTTATCATTTTATATTAAAAAATTTACTGAAGAGAAATAATATTGAAGTCAACTCAAGATTTTTCGAAAACGGTCACGATGCGATAGAAGGCCTGAAGGAAAATTCTAAAAACGGTACTACACTCCCGGATTTGATTCTTTTGGATATCAATATGCCGGTTATGGACGGATGGCAGTTTCTGGAAGAGTTTCGAAAAATAAAAGGTTCGCTGAATAAAGAAACCGTAATCTATATGGTGAGTTCCTCCAACAGTCCTTTTGATTTGGATAAGGCAAAAGATTTTCCTAATGAAATAAAAGACTATTTCCTGAAGCCTGTCTGTCTGGAAGACATCTGCAGAATATTTTTAAACTAAATACTTATAAAAAAAAGCTCCTCATTTGAGGAGCTTTTTTTATGTCTGATTGTTATTTATTTTGCAATATTTACGGCTCTGGTTTCTCTGATAACCGTAATTTTTACTTGTCCCGGATAGGTCATTTCTGTCTGAATCTTTTGCGAGATATCGAAAGACAGGTTGGCTGCATTATCGTCAGAAACTTTTTCGCTTTCTACAATAACACGAAGCTCTCTACCAGCCTGAATGGCATAAGCACTTTTTACTCCCTGGAATCCGTAAGCAATATCTTCAAGGTCTTTTAATCTCTGGATGTAGGAATCAAGAACCTGTCTTCTGGCTCCTGGTCTGGCTCCTGAAATAGCGTCACAAACCTGAACGATAGGAGATAGAAGCGATTTCATCTCGATTTCATCGTGGTGGGCTCCAATAGCATTGCATACTTCTTCTTTCTCACCATATTTTTCAGCCCACTGCATACCCAATAAAGCGTGTGGAAGGTCGCTTTCCGTATCCGGCACTTTCCCTATATCGTGTAATAATCCGGCTCTTTTTGCCAGTTTTACGTTCAAGCCCAATTCTGCTGCCATGATTCCACAAAGTTTGGAAACCTCGCGGGAGTGTTGCAACAGGTTTTGACCGTAAGAAGAACGGTATTTCATTCTACCTACAACTTTAATCAATTCAGGGTGCAATCCGTGGATTCCTAAGTCAATTACGGTACGTTTACCAACTTCAATAATTTCATCGTCAATCTGTTTGGCTGTTTTAGCAACAACTTCTTCGATTCTTGCCGGATGAATACGGCCGTCGGTTACTAATTTATGTAATGCCAAACGGGCAATTTCTCTACGAACAGGGTCAAAGCAGGAAAGGATGATTGCTTCTGGAGTATCATCAACAATAATTTCAACTCCGGTAGCAGCTTCCAAGGCCCTGATGTTTCTACCTTCACGGCCAATAATTCTACCTTTTACGTCATCAGACTCAATGTTGAAGACAGAAACGCAGTTTTCCACCGCTTCTTCTGTACCCACTCTTTGGATAGTATTAATAATGATTTTTTTAGCTTCCTGTTGTGCTGTAAGCTTAGCCTCTTCAAGGGTTTCCTGAATATAAGACATGGCACCACTTTTGGCTTCGGCTCTAAGGCTTTCAACCAATTGGTTTTTGGCTTCTTCGGCAGATAATCCGGAAATAACTTCCAATTGCTCTACCTGGCTTTTGTGCAGACGGTCTACTTCGGCCTGTCTCTTCTCAAGAGTCTCGATTCTGTTAGAATAATCGTTGATTTTTGCCTCAAGGTCTTCTGTCGCTTTTTTAGTTTTTGCCAACTCGTTAGAAACCTGAGATTCCTTGTCTCTTGTTCTTTTTTCTGCTTCTGCTATTTTCTTGTCTCTTGCCAGAATCACCTGTTCGTGCTCTGCCTTAAGTTCAATAAATTTTTCTTTTGCTTGCAGTATTTTGTGCTGTTTGTTGGTTTCTGCTTCTGCTTTGGCATCCTTTAAAATAGATGCGGCTTCTTTTTTGGCATTTTTTATTAAGTTGGAAACGTTGCTCCTCTCCATGATTTTTGCAACTGCAAAACCTACCGCGATGCCTACGATTCCTGAAATAATTATAACTAATGTACTGTCCATGTTTGTTGAATGTTTATATATAAAAAAAGCCTACATTAGGTTGCTTGTATAAACTCGTTAAGACAAGTTTTGAGCTAACTCGCTGTTCAAGGATCTGCTCGGGGCAGCTTGCTTTAGTAGCGACGATTTGCTCATTCTAATTTGTTAGTGTTGAGTTTATCAAATATGAACTAATGTAGGCAGTATTTTTAGTCTATGTTAAAGAACGTCTTTTTATTATTTGTCGAGATAACTTGCTAGCAGGTCATTAATCTTTTTCAGTCTTTCATTGGCCTCAACATTGTCTGCTGAAGAATCAATTTGTTTTTGCTCCAATTGTGATGCGAATTGCAGGGCACACATGGCCAAAACATCCTGTTTGTCACGAACAGCATAATTTTCTTCGAATTGCTTTATCATCATATCAATCTTTTTAGAAGCGCTTCGCAGTCCTTCTTCCTGTGACATGTCTACTGTTAAAGGATAGACCCTGTCTGCGATTGATATTTTAATTTTAAGCTTTTCGTCCATAATTATTAATCAGAAAGCTGTGCTATACAGTAATCAATTTCACGGATTAATGAATTTATCTTAAGCTTTGTATCTCTTTTATTTTCTTCACTGCCTAGTAATGAATTCGCCATTCTGAGCGTCTCCTGCTGCGTTTTTAATGTTTCAATCTCTTTCGATTGCTTCTGCATCACGACTGCGGCTCTATCCAATTCCTGCTGCAATTCACGCGATGTTTTTTCCAAACCCTCAATTTTTGCGATAAGTTTTTCAAGCCTGCTTTCAAGAGTATCAATGATTTGCGCAATTTCACTCATCGGGGTCAATATTCATTACATAATTTACAAAGTTACTATTCCTAATTAAATATTGCAATATTTTTCCTTAAATTCTCTTTTTTACTGTAGCTTTTCATGTAATAATTTGTGAAGTAGGGAGTTATAATTTTCGGTTTTTCTTCCCGGTTTAATTAGTCTTTTTTTTATATTAGCAAAAACCTTTACTATGCGATTTAGCCTGTTATTTTTACTGTTTACAATTTCGGTTTTTGGCCAGAATGACTATCCAAAAGATTATTTCCGTTCGCCTTTGGACATACCGCTTTATTTATCCGGGACTTTTGGAGAATTAAGAGGAAATCACTTTCATACGGGTCTTGATTTTAAAACACAGCAAAAAGAAGGATTGAATGTGTATGCCGCGGCAGACGGGTACGTATCGCGTATTAAAATCTCTACCTGGGGCTACGGAAAAGCAATATATATCACACATCCTAATGGCTACACCACGGTTTACGGGCATCTTCAAAAAGCGTCTCCTGTAATTGAAGCCTATATCAAAAAGAAGCAGTATGAACAAAAATCGTTTGAAGTAGAAATGTTTCCTGCAGAAAATGAGCTTGTGGTGAAAAAAGGTGATATAATTGCATTGTCCGGAAATTCCGGTGGATCTGGTGGGCCGCACCTGCATTTTGAATTTCGGGATTCCAAAACCGAAAAAATAATCAATCCGATGCTTTTTGGATTTGATATACAGATAAAAGATACAAAACCGCCGGTTATCAACAGCCTGGTCGTTTATCCTATTGGCGATAGTTCCAGTGTTAACCAGATACAAAAACCTATCGAACTCAACCTTTCGCAACAAAAAGACGGAAGTTATATTGCCGAGAAGCTTATGGCTAAAGGAAAAATAGGATTTGGTGTCAATACTTATGACCTTTTTGATAACAGCTATAACAAAAATGGCGTATTTAAAGTGGAAGGTTTGTGCAATGGAAAACCTTTCTTCGGCTATCAGTTTGACACTTTTGCTTTTGACGAAGGTCGTTACATTAACGCGCTGATTGATTATCCAAGATACAAGAGAACCGGACAGCGTGTACAGAAGCTCTTTATGGTAGAACCTTATCTTTTAAGTATTATTACTTCTAACAATACCTATGGGATGATTGATGTTGTTCCAAACCTGTATCAGAATTTTCAGGTGGAAGTTTCAGATTTTAATAAAAACAAAAGCGTCATCAATATCCCGATTGAATATTCTGCATTGCCTGTAAAAGTAGCTAAAGAAGAAAAACGTTCCGGGTTTCTTTTAAAGTCAAGAAAAGACAACAGCTATACTAAGGATAATGTAACGGTTTTTATTCCTGCCGGTACTTTCTATGAAGATTTTTATATTGATTTTGATGTAAAAGATTCCATACTGTACCTTCACAACGAAACCGTTCCGGTACATAACAATATGACCATTACGTTTGAGGATAAGGTTTCATCCGAAGCTGATAAGTCAAAGATGTTTATAGCGTCAAAACAAGGCAAACGCCTCGGGTTTAATAAAACCACAAGAAAAGGAAATGTTTTTACAACATATACTAAAGATTTAGGACAATTCGTTTTAGCAAAGGACACGATTGCTCCCAAAATCAGCAATCCTAATTTTGTTGAAGGAAAATGGATTAGTAAGCAGCCATTTTTGGAAATCTATATTTCGGATAATATGTCTGGTATAGCAGAATATAACGGATATCTGAACGGAAAATGGATTCTGTTGGAATACGATTACAAAACCAGAAAACTTTCCTATAATTTTGAAGACAATATTTCTGACGAAGGAAGAAATGATTTAAAAATAGTTGTGTCTGATAATATGGGAAATTCTGCTACCTTTGAGTCGCATTTTTTTAGAAGTCAACAACAATAAAAAAGTATAATTTGAAAACAAAAAATTTAGCTGCAGTTCTTTTTTTCTTTATAAGCGTCGCCGCATTTGCACAAACTGCCAGAATTAAGGGTGTTATTTTAGATGAAAACAACCAACCGGTTGAGGATGCGGATATCAGCTATAAGAATACATCTGCTACTTCTAATAAAAATGGATTTTATATTCTGACCGTCCCGGCCAATCAAAAAATCACAATTATTTTCTCCCACCTTTCAAACAAAAGTGCCTCTTTGGATATTGAGCTGAAGCCTAATGAAGATTTTGAATTCAATCCGGTATTGAGCAAAAAAATCGAAATGATTGGTGTTGTTGAAATCTATGATAACCGAAAAAGAATTGAAGGAATTACCAATATTTCTCCAAGAGACATCAAATTAATTCCCGGTGCCAACGCAGGTGTGGAAAACCTTTTGAAAACACTTCCCGGAGTAAACAACAACAGCGATTTGAGTAGTGGCTACAACGTAAGAGGAGGTAACTATGATGAAAACCTGGTGTATGTAAATGAAGTGGAAGTGTACCGTCCGTTTTTGATACGTTCAGGTCAGCAGGAAGGTTTGAGTTTTACGAATACCGACATGATTCAGAATGTTGACTTTTCTGCCGGAGGATTTCAGGCCAAGTATGGAGATAAATTATCTTCTGTATTGGATATTACCTACAGAAGACCAAAAAGTTTTGGAGCTTCTCTTGAAGCAAGTTTATTGGGTGGAAGTTTAATGGTGGAAACGACATCTAAAAACCAAAAATGGGCTGCCATTACCGGAGTGCGATACAGAGACAACAGCCTTTTGGTAAACAGCCAGGAAACAGAAACGAATTTCAGGCCTACTTTTGCCGATATACAAACCAATGTCACATTCAACCCAAATAACAAATGGGAATGGAGTTTTCTTGGAAATATCTCGCAGAACCGTTATAACTATGAACCCCTGACGAGACAGACCAATTTCGGAACGATTGATGACCCGAAAGCATTGCTGGTTTTTTATGAAGGACAGGAAAAGGACAGATATGAAACCTATTTCGGGGCTTTAAAAACGACCTACAAGGCAAGCGAAGATTTTACGTTGAAATTTATCGCATCGGCCTATCTGACACAGGAGCAGGAATATTTTGATATTAAGGCTGATTACAGCTTTGGAGAATTGGATACTAACATTGGTTCCGGAAGTCTTGGAAATATCGTATATACGCAGGAAATAGGTTCGCAGTTAAACCATGCCAGAAATGATCTGGATGCCCTGATTGTGAATGCAGAAGTAAAAGGATTTCACAATATCAAAGAAAATAAAATAGAGTGGGGTTTCAAATATACCCGTGAAGACATTCGTGACAGAATAGTAGAATGGGAAGTGATTGACTCGGCAGGATTTTCATTAAATCCGCCGGTTATTGACCTGCCAATCCGTGACCAGCCTTATACTCCGTATACAGGTCCATTGGTTCCATATCAAAACGTAAGGGCATTGAACTTTACAAAAATCGACAGGCTTTCCGGATATGTACAATGGAGCAAAAAGAGCCTTATCGGAAGCCATGATGTATGGTATAATTTCGGGGTAAGAGCCCATAACTGGCAAGTGTCTGGTGATAATCTGGATGGAAAAAACCAAACAACTTTCAGTCCTAGAGGTCAGTTTGCCATCAAGCCGGATTGGGATAGCGATATGGTGTTCCGTCTTTCCGGAGGGTTGTATCACCAGCCGCCATTTTACAGAGAACTTCGTGGTGCTGACGGAAAAGTAAATCCGGACGTTAAGGCACAGCAGTCCATCCATGTTGTATTGAGCAACGACTATAGCTTTCAGATGTGGCAACGACCGTTTAAATTGGTTACGGAGGCCTATTATAAATCAATGTCGGATGTAAATACCTATACACTTGATAACGTAAGGATTCGTTATAGTGCAAACAATGATGCCAAAGCCTATGCAGCCGGTTTTGATGCCCGATTGAATGGAGAGTTTGTTCCGGGCACAGAATCCTGGTTCAGTTTTGGGTATATGAAAACGGAAGAAAACATCAACAACCGGGGTTATATTGCCAGGCCAACAGACCAGAGATTGAAGTTTGGGATACTGTTCCAGGATTATGTTAAAAATATTCCTAACCTGAAGTTATATCTGAATTTGGTGTACAACACAGGTCTGCCGGGCGGTTCACCTTCGTATGCTGACCCGTATATATACCAGAGCCGCCTTCGTGATTACCGCAGGGCAGACGTAGGATTTTCTTATGTTTTCACAGAAAAAAATGAGTTAAGACCTGACGGGCACTGGTTGAAACGCTTTAAGGATTTGTCGCTTGGTTTTGAAATATTCAACATGTTTAATAACCAAAATGCGATAACAAATACCTGGGTGAGAGATGTTTATACTAAAGTTCAGTACGGAATTCCGAACTATATGACAACGAGGGTTTTCAATGTTAAGCTTACTGCAAGATTATAAATTGAAATTCTGAAGTTTTATCTTTATATTTGAATGACTTTTAAGCTGATGAAATGAGAAAATTTCAAACCTATATACTCGTAGCGGCAGTGGCCTGTTTGGCCAGTTGTAAAGAAAAGGAGGAAACTCCAAAGGTAATTTATGACTCAAAGCCGGAAAAAGTGGTGACCAAGCCGGATTCTTCGCAAATAAAAATTGCCGACCTTCCAATTCACATGGAGGGCACAAAATACCTTATTCATGCTATTGGCGATGTGCGAGTGTATGACGGGAACTCAAGGACGTATGGTTCAAGCAAGACCAATTCAGTGAGCTATGCCATTTCCAATTACAATAGGTTTGAGCTTACGGGATATTTTGAAAACCTGAAATTCCAGCATATCGATTCTACAGCGCTGAAACCGCTAACGGATAAAAAAATACAGATGCAGACCGTGACTTTCCTGAACACGATTTCTGATAAAACCAAAAAGCAGATTCTGGTGTATTCATTGGTAGATATGGATACGAATAAGGACGGGAAATTAGATGCAAACGATATCAAATGTCTTTACATCAGCGAAATTAACGGCAAGCATTTCCAGAAACTTTCTGAAGATTACCAGGAACTGATTGATTGGAATATAGTTGAAGCCCAAAACAGGCTTTATTACAGAACCATTGAAGATATTAATAAGAACGGAGCCTTTGATAAGAACGATGCAGTGCATTACTATTATGTAGAGCTGCTTTCTCCGGACTGGAAAACGGAAAAATATGACCCGATAGGAAACGGAAACGGAGCCTAAAAAAATCCCCGGCATTGTCCGGGGATTTTTTTTAGATTAATATGTCGCTTTCCAAATCGGATTTTTCGATAGTAAAATCAAAGCCAAGCTGGCCTACTAATTGGATGACAAGATTTTTGTACCAGTTTTCGGACTTCGGGTGAATGTATATCTTTTCAATCATTTTATTGATGTCCACATCAATCTTTACACCTTCATTTATAGTCAGGTTGTGGGAAGAAAGATTGGAAATAATCCGAACTTCTCTTTCGTATTGGAAACTTTTTCGCTTGAAAAGAAAAGGGAAGAAGTCATCGTTAAAAGGAATGTATTCTTTTTTATAATCAATGTAATTGACTTCCCCGATATGCTGAACATATTGTTTCTCTAAATCCAAAGATTCCTGTATTCTTCGAATAGTAGATTGTATTGCAAGTCCTTCACTGTTTTGGGTGAAAATCTGCCACATGGCAAAAGACTCGTATTCATTGATATGCCAGCTGCTAATGACGACATTCTTTCGCTGTGTTTTGTAGGCATCCAAAAACTCCGGATTGTTCTCTGAAATCTTCCGGATTTCTTCAAAAGTTGGTTCGCTGAATGTACCTTCATACTGGTCTTCAAATTTATCCGACCGCGACATGAAGAGCTTTCTCGATAAAAGAAGGTCGAGGAATTTTGACAAATCCAAATATTTCCAGACTACGGTGTCGAGATTTTCCGGAAGACTGATATTTGGATTGTTCTGATACATGTTTGGCTTTTTATTCGAATGATTGCATCATTACGAGTTTTTTATACACTCCGTTTCTGGCAAGCAGTTCGTCATGGTTTCCCTGTTCTACGATTTCACCTTTTTGCATTACCACAATTTTGTCTGCTTTTTGGATGGTTGACAATCTATGGGCAATAACAATCGATGTCCTGTTCTGCATCATATTTTCCAGGGCTACCTGAACCAGTCTTTCGCTTTCCGTATCCAAAGCAGAAGTTGCTTCGTCCAGAATCATGATTGGCGGATTTTTCAGGACAGCACGTGCTATGCTCAATCGTTGTTTTTGTCCGCCAGACAATTTGTTACCGCTGTCTCCCACGTTTGTATTGATGCCGTTTGGCAGGTCTTTTACGAATTCGTAGGCGTTGGCAATTTTCAGGGCGGTGATGATTTCCTCATCAGTAGCGTCCTGTTTGCCTAACAGGATGTTGTTTTTTATAGTATCGTTAAATAAGATGCTGTCCTGAGTCACCAGGCCCATCAGGCCTCTTAAAGAATTTAATTTTAAATCTTTGATGTTGGTGTCATCAATTTTTATTTCACCTTCCTGAACATCATAGAAACGTGTCAGAAGATTGGCAATCGTACTTTTTCCGCTGCCGGATTGCCCGACCAAAGCTACGGTTTGCCCTTTTTGTACCTCTAAAGAAAAGTTTTTCAGAACGTTTTCTTCTTCATACCTGAAGTTGATATTTTTTATATCGATATGTTCTTCAAAGGATTCTTTTTCTACAGCATTCGGAATGTCCGTAATTGTATTTTCCTGTTCCAGGATTTCCATAACACGTTCTGCTGCCGCGTTTCCTCGTTTGATGCTGTAGGAAGCTTTAGAAATGGCTTTTGCAGGTGTAAGGATGTTGTATGCCAATCCCATATAAGCAATAAAAGCTGCGCCTTCTAATGTTTTGTCAATAAGCACCATGTTTCCGCCATACCATAACAAAACGGCAATTACTGTAATCCCCATAAATTCACTTACAGGAGATGCCAGATTTTGCCTGTTACCAATATTGTTGGACAGATTAAAAAACCGGGAAGTTGATTTCTGAAAAACATTATTAAAGTATTTCTCTGCATTATAGCCTTTCACGACTTTTAATCCTCCTAATGTTTCTTCTACCGTAGAAAGAAACACGCCTTGTTCTTCCTGTGCACGGGTAGATTTTTTCTTGAGCTGTTTACCAATAATTGAAATGATATAGCCTGAAATAGGGATGAAAACAAATACGAATATTGTAAGCTTGGTGCTTATTGTGAACATGGCCACAATCGTAAAAACTATCGTAAGAGGTTCTTTAACGATGAGTTCCAATATGGATAGGAAAGAAGTCTGTACTTCATAAACATCGCCCGAAATTCTTGAAATTACGTCTCCTTTACGTTTTTCGGAGAAAAAAGAAAGTGGCAGTTCAAGTGTTTTTTTATACATGGCATTCCTGATGTCCTTTAAAATCCCGTTTCTTAGGAAAGTGATGAAAAACATGGCCAGATAATCAAACAGGTTTTTCAGCAGAAATATGGAGATGATAATTGCTACCATAAAAGCAAGCGTAGTCTGCACGCCATGATTGTCTGTCAATGTCGTGATTTTATAGCTCATGTAGCTTTCAAGGTAATCGGTTATTTTGAAAATGCTTTCAAATTCCGGCTTGGTTGTATTTCTCTTTGTCTGGTCAAAAAGCACCTGCATCATCGGAATCAGTGAGATAAATGACAGTGTGCTGAAAAGGGCGTATAGAATATTAAAAAATATGTTCAGATAGGCATATTTTTTATAGGGCAGGACAAAGGGAATTATTTTTTTAAAATTGCTCATCGAATTGGATTTGCTTGAAATTATTGCAATTGCATTTCAGCAACAATATTTTTTATTTTTTGGTCAAGATTTTTTTCGACTTCTTTGGCGTGTTCAACAGCATCCAAAGGCTCGTTTACGCTGAAATAGAATTTTATTTTAGGCTCCGTACCGCTTGGTCTGGCACATATTTTTGTTCCGTCTTCCAGATAGTAAATCAAAACGTTTGATTTCGGGACTTTTAATTCTTCGGTTTCGCCCGTAAATAAATTTAATGCGGTCGAATTCTGGTAATCTTCAACCATCAGCACTCTTTGGCCGTTGATTTCTTTTAAAGGATTTTGTCGTAATTCAAACATCATGGTCTGGATTTCTGCCGCACCTTCAATTCCTTTTTTGGTGATGGAAATCAGGTATTCTTTATAAAACCCGAAGTCTACATACAGGTTTAGTAATTCTTTATAAAGTGAACTTCCATTGGCTTTTGCCTGTGCTGCAATTTCGCAAACCAATAATGTGGCTGCAACAGCATCTTTATCACGAACTGCATCGCCCACCATAAATCCGAAGCTTTCTTCACCGCCACCAATAAATTTCTGGTTCGGGAAGTCCTTAATCATTTTGGCGATCCATTTGAATCCGGTTAATCCTACTTTGCATTCTACATTATAGGCAGAAGCCAGTTCCAGCATCATTGGAGTAGAAACAATAGTAGAGCCAATAAATTCTTTTCCGGTAATCTTACCTGCCTTTTCCCATTGTTGTAACAGATAGGCAGTCATCAGTACCATAGTCTGGTTTCCGTTCAAAAGAACCATTTTGCCATCATTGTCACGAACAGCAACGCCAAGGCGATCAGAATCAGGGTCGGTTCCCACAACAATATCAGCATTCAGCTTGTCAGCCAAAGCCAAAGCCATGGTCAACGCCTCCGGTTCTTCCGGGTTTGGAGACTTTACGGTAGGGAAGTTTCCGTCTGGAACGGCCTGTTCCGGAACAATATTGACATTGGTATAGCCTGCTTTTGATAAAACTTCAGGAATCAATTTTATGGAAGTTCCGTGTAATGAAGTATAGACAACATTCAGGTTCTTTTTAGCTTCGGCAGGCGTATTGAAACTGGCATTTTCAATGGTTGAATTGATAAAAGCCTCGTCAATTTTTTTATCGACATATTCAATCAGCTTTTCGTTAGCCTGGAAATTAATCTGGTCATAACCCAGATCTTCAATAACCTGTATGATTTCAACATCCTGAGGCGGAACCAATTGGCCGCCGTCCTGCCAGTATACTTTGTAGCCGTTGTATTCAGGCGGGTTATGAGAAGCCGTAAGGACAATACCGGCATGACATTTCAGGTGTTTTACAGCGAAAGACAATTCAGGCGTAGGGCGTAATTCTGAAAACAGGTATACTTTGATTCCGTTAGCAGAAAAAACATCGGCTACAACTTTTGCAAGCGTGTCGCTGTTGTGGCGGCAATCGTAAGCAATGGCTACTTTCAGTTGTTCATTAGGGAATACTTTTTTCATGTAATCCGAAATTCCCTGAGTGTTTTTTCCAAGTGTGTATTTGTTGATACGATTGGTTCCCACGCCCATAATTCCTCTCATGCCTCCGGTTCCGAATTCGAGATTCTTATAGAAACTTTCTTCCAGTTCTTTTGGGGAAGAAGTCATCATTTCGGTAATTTCCTTATGTGTCTTTTCGTCAAAAATTGGCGATAGCCAAACATTTACTTTGTCTAATATATTTTGTTCGATGTGCATTTCGGATTTAAAATTTAAATTGAACTTTAAATTTAAAGATTTATTTCTTTAGAAACTTTATATCGTTCTTCGTTATTTTTAGTTCTGAGGATGATTTCTCCCAAAAAACCGGCAAGGAACAACTGGGTTCCTATAATCATGGTCGTCAGGGCGATATAAAACCACGGATTGTCTGTGACTAATATGGTGGTCTGTTTGTCATATAATCTGTAAAGCTTCATGAATCCGATGTAGCCGGCAGATAAGAACCCGATGATAAACATCAGGACGCCCCAGGCGCCAAACAGGTGCATTGGTCTTTTTCCAAATCGGGAAAGAAACCAGATGGTAATCAAATCCAGGAAACCGTTAATGAACCGCTCCATTCCAAATTTTGTAGAGCCATATTTTCGGGCCTGGTGTACTACGATTTTCTCTCCAATTTTCGCAAACCCGGCGTTTTTCGCCAATACCGGGATATAGCGGTGCATTTCGCCGGAGACCTCTATGTTTTTGACAACTATATTTTTGTAGGCCTTTAACCCGCAATTAAAATCGTTTAGCTGAACTCCGGAAGTTTTCCGTGCGGCCCAATTGAATAATTTTGACGGTAGGTTTTTAGATACGACTGAGTCAAAGCGTTTTTTCTTCCAGCCTGAAACCAGGTCGTATTTCTGATTAACAATCATGGAGTACAATTCCGGAATTTCATCCGGACTGTCTTGCAAATCGGCATCCATAGTTATGATAACATCGCCCTGAGCTTTGGCAAAGCCGGCATGCAATGCCTGAGATTTTCCGTAGTTTCTCAAAAAACGGATTCCCTTTATGTTTGGATTTTGTTGTGACAGTCCTTCAATAATTGACCAGGAATTATCGGTACTGCCATCATCTATGAATATGACTTCATAGGAAAAATTATTGGCAGTCATGACTTTTTCAATCCACTGCTGTAATTCTTTTAAGGACTCTTCTTCGTTGAGAAGAGGTATAATAATGGATAGATTCATTTATTAATAACCTTGTGGTCTATCGTTTTTTAAAATGGCACCAATAATTAGTGAATATATAAACCCTACAAAAGAATAAAAGGCCAATGTAAAAGGAACCACTATAAATGGGCTTGAGAATTTTTCTGACCATGATAAAGCCATATCCAGCTGTTCTTGTGACATGTTTGGATTTGTTTCTGTCATCATTGTTCTTGTCTTTTCCAGCATTTCCTGTGTGAATTCCGGAAAAATAAGATTAAAGATAACCGTAAAAATGGCATAAATTAATGCTGCAATGAAAGCAGTTGTTACTCCGGCTTTTAGACATTGGCTAAAAGAAATAACTCCGTTGTTTATGTTTTTCTTGAAATTATTGCAGGCAAGAGTAATGAACAGAATAGGCAATACGAAAAAATTAAGCAGGTTGATTACAATCCCGACCGCTGGATTTGTTATAGTATCTATCCCGATTATGTACAGGATGACAAATTCTAAAACCATAATTACTCCAAAAAATACTCCGTATTGAACTGCTGACTTGGCAGGAGATGTAATTTCGCTCATTTTATCTGTTTTTAAGAATTAATCTACAAATATAAGAAATCCGTAATTACAGTGGGATAAAAATCAATGTGGAATGCCGGAAAAAAAAGAGCAATAAAGATTTGCAAATTAAAAAATAATTGTAAATTTGCAGACTCAAAACAATAAAAGTTTAAAAATTAAAAAGTTATAGGAGGTTTATACCTTTTCAATACGAAAAGCTTCAGAACAGCTTATAGCCAATTGAATAAAAAATCAAATAAGATGAAAAAAGGAATTCACCCAGAGAATTACAGATTAGTTGCTTTCAAAGACATGTCAAACGACGATGTTTTCATTACTAAATCTACAGCAGAAACAAAAGAAACAATCATTCACGAAGGAGTTGAATATCCGGTTGTAAAAATGGAGATTTCAAGAACATCTCACCCTTTCTACACAGGTAAGTCTAAATTGATTGATACTGCAGGACGTATCGACAAATTCAAAACGAAATACGCTAAACACGCAAAATAATTTTTGCAGGTTCAAGATAACAGAAAAGCCTTCCAGATTTTGGAGGGCTTTTTTATTTGGAAGGTATTCTTTTTATACTTTTACTTTGTAACTTTGGGATGATTAAGGTTCTAAGGTTCTAAGGTTCTAAGGTTCTGAGGTTCTGAGGTTCTGAGGTTCTGAGGTTCTGAGGTTCTGAGGTTTTGAGGTTTTGAATTTCTAGGTCAAAATCATAAATCTAAAGTCTAAAGTCCAAAGTCTAAAGTCCAAAGCCTAAATCTAAAATCTAAAATCATAAATCCACAATCCAAAACTATCAACTATCAATTATAAACTAAACAAGATGAACTATATACTTTTTGACGGAACCGTCCGGAATGCCTTATTACCTTTTACATTTACCAGACCAGTGGCAGATATTCGTGTGGGGATTCTTACTATCCGCGAAAAGTGGGAAAAATATCTTGGTTATACAACCACGAGCCTGACGGAAGAATACCTTATGGAAAAATTTCCCATGGTAGAAATGCCTGAAAATATTATGATTAATGCTTCTTTTTTACCTAATGAAGTATTGGCTGAAATGGTGAAGTCACTGGAGAAAAATCAGGCTATTTTCAAAGGAGAAGAAGTAATTGCTTTTTTCTCTGAAGAAAGCCAGGAAGAAGTCGATTTCGAAAACTATGAAATTCTGGAATACAACGACGATTGTATTACAATTGAACATACATGGGATATTTTTCAAAAAAATGATGCAGCCCTCCGTGAAGATTTTGAGCTTTTGACAGAAGACAGGGTTTCACAACCAATTCCTAAAAGTGTCAATGTCATTGCTCCCGAAAATATTTTTATTGAAGAAGGCGCTAAGCTGGAATTCGTAACCCTGAATGCTTCAACAGGTCCTATTTATATTGGGAAAAATTCTGAAATTATGGAAGGTTCCGTAATCAGGGGACCTTTTGCACTTTGTGAAGGAGCACAGGTAAAACTGGCGGCTAAAATATATGGTGCTACAACAGTTGGTCCTTTTTCAAGAGTAGGAGGAGAGGTTAGTAATTCTGTACTTTTTGCCTATTCCAATAAAGGGCACGACGGGTTTTTAGGAAATTCCGTTTTGGGTGAATGGTGTAATATTGGAGCTGACAGTAATAATTCAAACCTGAAAAATAATTATGAAGAAGTGAAATTGTGGAGCTATGAAACCGAAAGTTTTGCTAAAACCGGCCTGCAATTTTGCGGTTTGATGATGGGAGACCATAGCAAATGTGGTATCAACACTATGTTTAATACCGGAACAGTAGTAGGAGTTAGTACGAATATTTTCGGAAGCGGATTCCCTCGTAATTTTGTGCCAAGTTTTTCATGGGGCGGTGCCGCAGGATTTACAACCTATGTCACCAAAAAGGCTTTTGAAACTGCCAGAATAGTCATGTCCAGAAGAAATGTCGAATTTGACGAAAAGGAGGCCCGCATATTGGAACATGTTTTTGAGGAAACTAAAAAATGGAGAAAAGATTAAGGAAAACCGCCAGACACTCTGGCGGTTTTTTTATATTAATTTCACGGGAAATGTATTATTCTGTAGGTATATTTCTTAAAATACAAGAAAAGGGGATATATTTGTAAAAACAGTTTTTTACGGAAAACCATAATTTAGAATTACCAAAAAAATGAAACCCTGTCGCCATTATATATGTTGGTTAATTCTCATGGCAGTTTGCTTATTGAAAAGCCCTGCTTATGGGCAATCTGCAACTCCCAACGAGTCACTGCTGGTCAAGGCCTATGAGCTTGTACGCTCAAATCCTGATGAAGCAGTAAAAATCGGCCAATATTTGCTAAAGAATAATCCGTCAGATACTCAGAAAACAAAATTTTACCTGTTGCTGGCAGAAAGTTATTGGGCAAAAGGCGATTACAATAATTCTGTTATTAATGTTTTTGAGGCAGGAAAGTTTGCCGATGGTGCTAAAGAGGAAGAAAAAATAAAAATTCTGCTTCTCAAATCACAGCTTTTCAGGGCTATATATTTGGACAATCAGTCAAAAAGATGCCTTGAAGATGCGGCCGCTAAAATTTCGGAACTCAAATCGAAAGAAGACCAGAACTTCTTTGAAGCCAAAATCTTAATCGGTAATTCGGGCATGTATCTGGACAGGCAGAATTACCAAAAGGCTTTTGAGCTATTACAAAAAGCGGATAAAAAATATGAACCTGCTTTTAGCAAAAATGCCTTGCTCCGTCAAGAATTTTATATTACCAAAGCCAGAGCATTAGTTGGTCTTGCAAAAATTGACTCTGCAAATTATTATTTGGCAAAGGCGCAAAAACTCACCAAAAACCAGAAAAATTTTGATTTCCTCAATGAAATAGCACTTTTAAATGAGTTAAGTGCCGTCTATTTTCATGAAAAGCAACATACCAGAGCTATTGATACTTTACTGGTATCTATGAAAATGGCAACCCAACTTAAAAATGAAGCGCTTTTAAAAGTAATCAACAAGCAGTTGGGAATCAATTATCTTGCCTTGAACGACAAGAAAAACTACCAATTGTTTGATAATAAGTTTCTTAAAGCCTATGATACGGTTGAAGAATCAGAGCAGGATGCGGTTAATTCAGCGTATAATTTAATCAGCCAGGAACAGGAGGCCGATTTCCAGAAAGCAAAAACGCGTTATGCCGATTATTTTTATGTGGCTGTTGGGGTATTGTTTTTTGTGTTGGTTGCGGGTTTTTTGCTTTGGCTGAAAAATTACCTGAAGAAAAAACGTTTGAAAGAAATTATCAGCTATCTGGAAATAAGAACCAATAATCCTGTAAGGTTACAACCTGAAAAACGGGAAACCCATAAAAAAATAGCAATTCCGGCAGAAACAGAACAGGTGATACTTGCCAAATTGAAACGTTTTGAAAACTCGACCCGATTTACCAATAAAGAAATGTCGCTGGCAGTCTTGGCAGGGCAATTTGATACCAATACAAAATACCTGTCTGAAATAATAAACAAGCATTATCAGGATAATTTTAATACCTATATCAACAAACTGCGTATTACCTTTATTATAGGGAAATTGAAAGAAGACCCGAATTATATGCACTATAAAATCAGCTATCTGGCTGAAAAGAGCGGTTTTTCATCCCATAGCAGCTTTGCTACGGTTTTCAAATCGATAACAGGAATTGCGCCGGGTACATTTATTGACCTGCTGAAAGAAGAAACGGAAGCCCTTAAACAAGAAAAAGTGAACAGCCATGCAGTATAATCGCTATTTTTTCTCAGCTTTTTTAGGTTTTGTCATGCTCTTCGGCAATGCCTCTTTTGCGCAATCCATGAAGAAGGCGGATAGCATTATCAGGGCCAGCGGTATGGAAATTTATGAAAAGCCTGAAAAAGCAATAGAGGCGGGCAAGTATATTATTGCCAACGCTAAGGATGATGCCCAGATTAAAATTAGGGGGCTTATGCTTGTTGCTGATGCTTATTCGGTAAAAAGGGACTACCAAAAATCGCTGGAATATGTCATCATGGCCAATAAGCTCTCCAACCATATAGATGACCCGATTCTAAAGATTAAGATTGCCAATAAAATGGGAATTCAATATCAGCAGATGAAAATATATGATGAAGCCATACAATACCTTAATGAGGCAGAAAAACTCTGTATGGCCTATCCTGTAAAAGACTCTGTGATGTATCATTTGGGAAGGAATCATATAGTGAGAGGATTTATCTATAAGGAAAAACTAAACTGCGATATAGCAATCAATTTTTTTAACAAAGGAATAGCAGAACTCGCCAGAGTAGATAATACCATGGTAAAGACCAACATAAGTATTGCACTTTATAATAAAGGCAATTGCTATATTCTTTTATCGGATTATGAATCGGCAAAGAAAAGTTTTTTTGAAGCCATCGAAATTACGAAAGGAATCCATGCCAGCAGTCTTCAGGCATTTGCCCAAAAAGGTTTGGCAGAAGTTTATACGTTAGAAGGAAGATATCGTGACGCCATAAAAGAACTAGAAGAAGCATTGGCTGTTTCAAATAGTGTGGGCGATCTTGTTTTAAACCGAGGTATTTATAATGGTCTTTTGGAAAATTACCTGGCGGTGAATGATTGGAGCAATTATGAAAAATTTCATGCCCGCTTTTTGGAAACTCAATTGAAGGTAAAAGAGTCCGAAAGAAAATCAATCAATAACTTGATTAATGAAGGCTATAAAACTCAAAATAAAAATCTTAAAACGGAAATTTCTAAATACAATTATTACATCCTAACAACTTTAATCTTAATAATTGTGGTTGTTATATTTTTCTATGTATTAATTAAGAAAAGTGAAAAAAATATATTAAAATTAAATGATATTATTGAAAATCTCCAAAATAACAGAGAAAAACCCAATTGATTTTTTTTGTTTTATTTAAGAGGTAATGGTTTGATTTTTAATATTTTAACATAATATTTAGATTTTCAAATTTCAGTAAATAGTAAAGGCATACTTTAAAAAAGGTTAGTAGTAGTTTCTATTTTTATGACGAAACACTAACTGAAAAATGTATGACTTTATGAGAAAAGAATTACCATTTGCTTCGATAATGGGCAGGCTCTTACTGACCTGTTTTTATCGATTCTCAACAATTCATGACAGACTGATACATAAATGTGTCAGGAAAAGAATTGTCATCCCCTTGTTTTTGCTTTTCATTTCCATCAGCGCCCATGCGCAAATGGCTTTGGAAACATTTGAAAGCGGTATTCCCGCTACATGGGCATCCTTTAGAAATAATGTTGGAACCCTGAACTGGGGAATTTCTCCTGACAGTTACAGAGGAACCGGTGCTGCCTTTCTGAATCCAGGTGCAGAAAACATTGGTGCCGGAAATACCGCACAGTATTTTCTGGCAACGCCTATTGTCCCGATTCCTCAGAATGGGGAAATCCGCTTTTATTCAAAACAGGCAACCAGTGCCAATAACGGGGCCATCTACCAAATCAGGATGTCTACAGCAGGACAGACAGACCCGGCAGGATATACCGTAATATTAAAGTCCTGGACAGAAGCAGACCTTAATGTGGGTTCGCAGACGGCCTATGAAGAAAAGATAGTCCCTATCCCTTCAAACATTCCAGTCGGACTGAATGTCCATATCGCGTTTGTGGTCATCAACACCCAAGCCGGTGCGTCGCCAAGCGGAGATGCCTGGTTTCTGGACAACATCAGGGTTATGGAATCCTGCCAGAAAGTAAGTCAGACTAATTTTTCAGCAAACAATATCACGTCAAGTGGTGCCAACCTAGCCTGGACACACCCAACGGCATTTGATTTTCAGATTCAGGTTGTAACGCAGGGAACGGCACCGGCAGCTACGGGCATCAGCGTACAGAATTCTTATGCAGCGGGTTCGCTTGATGCGGATACCGCTTATGACGTATATATCAAAACGGTATGTGATGCCGATACGGCGAGCGAATGGGCAGGACCCTTTCCATTCAGGACAAAAAAAATGGGATTGTCATGCGCTTCTCCAATCGTAATTCCGGTGACTACGACACCTTATGTTCTGTCGAGCAACCTTAACCTTTTTGCAGACAACCCGACGAGCTATACGACTCAGGGTTCGGGGTGTCTCCCAGCAGGGGTTACGGGTAATTTTCTGAATGGAGCCAAAGCCTTTTTCTCTTATACGCCTACACAAAACGGATTGCTGAATATCAAACAGATGACGCTTCCGTCTTCACCGGGTTCCGGATGTTTTGGTAATGCTATTACTGGCGTATTTGTTTATGACAATTGTAGTACTGTAGGGGTGAGTTGCCTTGCAGGATTAAATACAACAGCTACGAGTGTGCCAAAATATATAACTAATTTATATGTTCAGGCAGGTCATACCTATATAATTGTCATTTCGTCAACATTAGCCGCATCAACAAGTATCTGCTTTAATTTTGAATTGAGTTTTTCAAGCTGTGGGGCACCGGGTGTATTCACCTATAAAAACCTACTTCAGAATAGTGTTACATTTTCCTGGGATAATGTGGCCAATCTGGCAAGCTCATGGGAATATGTGGTACAGCCTGCAGGAGCGGGTGTTCCAACAGGTCCCGGAACAATTACCAATACCAATATTGATAATTTAATCAATACAGGATTGGCAGCCGGTCAATCGTATGACCTGTATGTTCGATCCGTATGTGGAGCTACAACAGGAGAATGGGGAATACCGTATCGATTTACGACACAATGTGCCGTTTTTAATACGCCTTACTCTACAGCATTTAATGGAACATCGGCAACAGTTTCAGAACCATGCTGGACAGCTATTGATGTGAACAGAGATGGACAAAGATGGTCTTATTTGGCAGGTTATGCTACTATGCAGACAAATACCTTCCAAAATAATAATAATGATATGTTTGTTTCTCCACAGATTAATTTCAACGGAACTCAGAAACGACTACGATACAAGCATCAGGTGACCAGTGGAGTTGCCAGTTATGGAATTAAAATTTCGACTACAGGTGTAGGAGCAGATAACTTTACAACAGTACTACTTCCGGATACACCAATTACGAATACGGCCTGGCAAGAGAAAATAATCAATATTCCGGCGAACATAACAGGCAATGTAAATATTGCATGGGTTGTCGTTCCCGGCTCAGGGCATACTGCAACCAGAATCTCAATTGACGATGTGTTTATTGAAGACAAACCGGCATGTCCTGACCCGTTAGCACTTGCGGCGAACAATGTTACTACCTCGCAAGCCCAATTGTCATGGACTGCAGGAGATACGGAATCGCAATGGCAGGTTGTAGTACAGCGCAAGGATACAGGTATTCCAACAGGAAGCGGAGTGCTTGTCAATACACCTCAATATACAGCAGACCAGCTAACCCATGCCACCCAATACGAATATTATGTAAGAGCCTACTGCTCGTCCACACAGCAGAGCAATTGGGTAGGACCATTCTATTTTACAACGGTTTGTGGTGTTTTTGATACGCCTTTCCATGAGAATTTTGATACTGCAGATGTGAACAATCACAGATCATGTTGGACCATTACGGATGCGAATGCTGATGGAACTACTTGGCGTTTAGATCCTACGTTTGCGGCAATTCAGGGCAGGACTTTTCCTTTTCCTACAGCGTCCTACAACGACTGGCTCATTTCTCCTGCTATCAATGTAGTAGGGACAAAAACCTTAAAATTCAAATATAGAGCAGCTTTGGGAGCTATGTTCCCAAATCCTAGATTTGGGGTGGAAGTCCTGATGTCTACTACAGATAGGAATCCGGCAAGCTTCAGCGTCATCATGCCGCTGATGGATTTTACCAATACCGATTTTATTGAGAAATCACTTTATATCAATGCCAACGGACCGGTTTATATTGCCTTTAGGGTACCGCCATCCTTTTCGACAGCCGGAGGTACGTCCGTTTTACAGATTGATGATGTGAAGGTTGAAGATGCTCCGGCATGTCCGAATCCATCTGAACTTAAGGCTGCTAATATTACGCAAACCTCGGCCGTACTGTCCTGGACCAAAGGATATCTGGAAACCCAATGGCAGGTCGTGGTACAGAATGCAGGTTCGGGAATCCCTACCGGAAATGGCCAGCTGACAAGCACCAATACGGCTTATGCTACAGGGACAATGCTACAACCAAACACACAATACGAATATTATGTAAGAGCCTATTGCAGTGCTTCAGAACAGAGCCAATGGGTAGGGCCTTTCAAATTCACCACATTATGTAATGCCTTTACGACACCGTTTGTTGAGACATTCGATCCCGGATCCATATCAGAAGAATGTTGGAGAGTTGTCAATCGTAATAGTGATACTTTTGCATGGAACCTGAATAACACGCTAAATCCATACGAAGGGGAGCATGCGGCAATGATATTTACGGGTTCTAACGGTAATAATGACGACTGGTTGATTTCACCAACCATAACCGTAAGGCCAGGCCAGCGCCTGCGCTACTACTACAGGGTACTTTGGGGCGAAGATTTCAAGGAAGATCTTACAGTAAAATTGTCTACAAACGGAAATGAACTTAGTCAATTCACAACTATATTATATGATGTCAGTTATGAAAGTGTACCGCCTTTGAACAATTCGGAATGGAAGGAAAAAGTAATCAACCTTCCTGCAGGTGTTACAGGAGATATCAATATAGCTTGGCATATCCCACAAAAAACTCCTAATGCATGGGGTTATAGAGGACAATTATTAGTGATAGATAAGGTAGTCATAGAAGACATACCAACATGCCCTGTTCCTAATAATCTTGCAGTAACTGATATTATCGATACATCGGCCAAAATTTCATGGGATGCAAACGGAACAGAAACTTCATGGGACGTTTACGTACAGCCGGCAGAATTGCCTGCTCCTGTTGGAGATGGCGATGCGCAATACCTGCACAATACGACAACGAATCCATACACCGTGACGGGCCTTACGCCTGCCATACGATACGAATATTACGTAAGGGCGGTTTGTAGCGCTTCACAAGACAGCGAATGGGTAGGGCCATTTGAATTCACTACAAGATGCAGTTTTGAAAACCTTTGTGAATATACGATTACCCTAAGTGGCGGTACTTCATCAGGAGTTGGTGGTGGAATAAATCTGGTACAGAACGGAGTAATAGTCCAAAGTATGGTCTTTCCATCCGGACCTTTTGGTCAGGTTCCTCCTCCGGTAGATTTTACGGTATTCTTATGTACGGGAGTGGAATTTTCGTTATGGAATGATGCAGGAAATGAGTGGCAGTTTACTACTGCGCGTGTACAAATTAAGGATGACTCAGGAAATGAGGTATGGATTGGAGGCATAGGACTATCTGACTCGAGAATTTATACGGGAGTAGCAACATGCGGACCGGTTACTTGTCCGCAACCAACCAACTTAACGGTAAACTCTACGGGAGTACTTTCCTGGACGGCAGGAGGCAGTGAAACCCAATGGGAAGTAGCCGTACAGCCAATGGATAACAATACCTTGCCACAGTCCGGAACGCTTGTAAGCACTAATTCCTATACGCCGCAGGCTTCTGATTTTGCAGATTTGAAAGCAGGAACTTATGAATTCTTTGTAAGGGCTGTCTGTGGCACGAATAACACCAGCTACTGGTCGGGACCTCACAAATTTGTTAGAAATGACGATGCTTCCAAAGCAGTGGTGGTACCTGTAAATGCAGGCACATCCTGTGAGCAGCCTGCTACCAAAGCAAGCTTTATAGGAGCAACGGCTTCAACCGAAGCTATGGCCTGTACAGGAGTTAACAATGGAGACATCTGGTTTGAATTTGTTGCCGCTTCAAAAGTACACGTATTGGAATTGGGTAACTTCTCTGCAAAAGGAAGGTACCAGCAAGGCTATACACCAGATGTGGTGGCACCAAAAATTACCCTGACACTATACAAAGTCAATGGAACATCTTTAGAACAGCTAGCCTGTACATACAATAATGCCATTGTAATGTCGTATAGGGCTGAAGTAGAACCGGGAGCTACCTATAAGGTAAGGATGACCCTGAACGATACGGCTCCAAATATCTGTACGTTTGATGTGTGTATTACTACGCCACAGGATCTTTGTAATTTAGATATTGTGAACGGCAGTTTTGAAAGACCGGAAGCAGATTTTGGATTGGGTAACTTCATTCCACAGAATATAGTTCCGGGTTGGAGAACCAATGCCATAGAAGACACGGCATCATCGCTTTACGACGAATTTTTCTTTGGAAATGCAACAGGAATTGACGGCTACATGCCTTATGAAGGAGGACAGGTCGTTCAAACGCTTTCCCCTGACCCTGCACCGACCACACTTGACAATGTGAGAGGTATCTATCAGGATCTTGACAGTTCAGAGATTACACAGTTCAAATACAGCTATGCCCATGCAACAAGGGGCAGCAACGTTACGTTAGAACTATTGGCAGGCCCACCTTCGGGACCATTCGTATTGCTTGAACAACATCCGGGTATACTTACATGGAACTTCTATGAAGGAACCTATAATGTCCCTGCAGGACAGAACGTAACCCGTTTTGTTTTCAGATCGAAAGACAATGCCGGAGGTAATCTTTTGGATGCGGTATCTATTGTCGCCAATACGGCCATAAACACAGAACCTGTTATACTTGCATGCCATGAAACAGCTACGCAGCTTGAAGCAGAAGGTGTTGGAACATGGGTAGCTGACGAAAACAACCCGGCACAAGTGATTATTGCGAGTCCGAACAGCAAATCCACAGCAATTTCAGGATTCAATACACCAGGGGTATACACTTTCAAATGGAAAACAAGATACTGTGAGAAAAGCGTAACAGTTACTTACAACGGATTCAGTGATGTACCAACAGTTGTCACTCCTGTGGAATACTGCCGTAACGCAGTAGCACAACCTTTGGCAGCTACACCAACAGAAAACTATACGTTAAAATGGTATACAGACGAAGTAGGCGGAACAGGAACAACAACAGCTCCAACTCTGGAAACAACTACAGTAGGAACAACAACATACTACGTAAGCAATGTGGATGTAAACGGCTGTGAAGGACCTAGAGTAGCAATAACCGTAACAGTAAATGAAAGAACTACTGCAGAAGTAGGCTTCAGTTATGATAATGGTACTTACTGTACTTTAGGAACGAATCCGGTAATCACAAAAAATCCTGGCTTTGCAATAGGAGGAACTTTTGAGGCGACGCCAAACGGACTAGGAATTGATACGACAACAGGAGAAATTGACCTAAGTGCAAGTACAGCAGGAACCTATACGGTAAAATATGTTGTAGGGAATGTTGGATGTATAGATGGCGGAAACCATGAGGTGACCATCACAATTAATTCAGGAACGGCACCAACGGTAGGTTTTACCTACGAAACTCCTGTATGTTCGAACAATGCTAATCTTTTACCGCAATTGCCTTCTGGCTTTACTACTGGTGGTGAATTTTCATCCGGGACTCTTTCTGTAAATGCACAGACTGGAGAAATAGATATGGCAACGGCAACTGTCGGGCTTCATACAATAACCTATAATCTGGACGCGAATGCAACTGCATGTATAAATGCAGGAAGTCAGACTTTCCAGATTCAGATAGACCAGAATATTGTGCCTGTAACAGGATTTGCTTATCAGACTTCGTATTGTAAGGCTGAAGTTAATCCATTGCCAACACTGGCTCAGGACTTCTACACAGGAGGTACTTTTGAAGCAACCGGAGGTTTAATTATTAATGCAACAACCGGAGAAATTGATTTGGCGAATAGCCCGGCCGGAGAATATGATATTACATATACTGTTACGCAATCAGGCTGTAATGTAGGAGGAACCCATACAGAAAGCATTACAATCAATGCTTTGCAAACTCCGCAAGTAGCATTTAGCTATACTAATGCCTGTACAAATTCAGGTACGAATCCTTTGCCGGTATTGCCAGCAGGATTTACTTCCGGAGGGTCATTTGCTTCTAATACCCTTACAATAAACCCTACAACAGGAGAGATTAACCTTGCTGGAGTTACTCCGGGCACTCATCAAATTACGTATACGTTAGTTGGTGATAACATAACTTGTACTGATGATGGACAATTTACTGCAACTATTGTATTAGAAAATGGAATCAATCCGGTAACAGGATTTACTTACCAGCCTTCTTATTGCAAAGCAGGAACAAATCCATTACCTACATTGGCTCAGGACTTCTATACGGGAGGTACTTTTGAGGCAACCGGAGGTTTGGTTATTAATGCAACAACCGGAGAAATTAATTTGGGGAGCAGCCCGGCCGGAGTTTATACGATTACGTATAAGGTTGAACAATCAGGTTGTAACTCAGGTGGAATCCATACCGAAAATGTTACAATCAATGCTTTGCAAACTCCACAAGTAACATTTAGTTATACGAATGTTTGTGCAAATTCAGGGACGAATCCTTTACCGGTATTGCCGGCAGGATTCACCCAGGGAGGTACTTTTACTTCTGCTACGATTACGGTAAATCCAACAACTGGAGAAATTAATCTGGCCGGAGCTACTGTAGGAACACACCAGATTAAATATACCTTGGCGCAAAACATAGGTACATGTACCGACGGGGATGAACATACCGCGACTATCACGGTCAATGCAGGCACGACGCCAACGGTTGGCTTTACCTACGACACGCCGGTCTGCCAGAACGATGCTAACCTGTTGCCGAACCTTTCGGCAGGCTTTACCCCTGGAGGTCGCTTCGGCGCGCCTGCCGGACTGTCCATCAACACGGGCACTGGAGAGATCTCGCTATCGCAGAGTACCCCTGGCACCTACCTTGTGACCTACGATATAGACGGGAACGCGGCAGCGTGCAGCCTTGGCGGTAGTGGCAGCTTCACGGTAACGGTTTCCGAAGGTCCCGAGGTTTCGATAGCCAGGGAATGCACCGGGCAGACGCTTTGGCTTAAGGCCACCCCTTCGGGATCGGGCACCTATGTCTGGACCGACGGCAGCGGGGCCACGGTAGGCAGCACCGCAGACCTTAACATCGACGACTACGTTTCCCAGCATCCCGGCACGCCATTCCCTATGGATTTTAC